>CAMAWZ010000252.1 GCA_945861995.1 Pseudorhodobacter antarcticus | reverse complement strand
TCTGGCGCACCGTCAATCTGGTCATAGGCGCGGAATTCGCCGAAATACTTGGTGATAGCCGCCGTCAGCGTCGTCTTGCCGTGGTCAACGTGACCAATCGTGCCGATGTTAACGTGCGGTTTGTTACGTTCAAACTTTGCCTTTGCCATCTTATGCGCCTTTGGTTCAGGGGCCAAAATTGGCCCAAATCTTCACGCCGCGCGATGTATCGCGGGACTGAAGGGAAATCAAGGGCGGCAATGCACCCTTATTGGGCTGCGGGGGCGGCAAGCGTTGCGTCCGGCGCCGCAAGCGTTGCCGGCGCGGCATCGCGCTTTGCCGACCTGTTCGATTGGGCCAGCGCGGCCTGAGCTTCGGCCTCGGTCATGCCCAGCCAGTCCGGATTTTCCAGCAAATAGCCCTCAATCCGCTTGGCCACGTTATAGGCCAGTATCTCTAGCTGCTTTTCCTTGGTCTGGGTCAGACCAGACCCGATCAGCGTTTCGGGCGATCCTTTTTCAACAACAGTCAACCGTGTGCCGCCTTCGTTCAGCTTTTTGCCCGTGGCATCGTCAAACACATTGACGGTGACCATCATAACCGAAGCAGGGCTCATCACCAGCGGAATACCGGGCGGGGCCAGCAGATAGCCATCGACAAAAATACCAAAATTCAAAAGCCGCTCGCCCTCGTAGCGCGGGTAATCAAACCGCGCCGCCACGGCTTTTGTGATGGCAGCTTCCATCTCTTTTGGCGTCACGTCCCGCGAAATTCCTGGAACCTGCATCTTATCGGTGATTACAACATTCAGGCCAAGCTGAAACGTGCCCAAGGGCACGGGCGGCTCTTTCAGATCATTGGTTTGGCACGCCGCTAAAACCAAAGCTGCTGCTGTCAGTGCTGCCCATGACGTAAACCGCATGTTGTTTTTCCTATTTCCTACCCTGCGGCTTTTGATAGCCGCCAAAACCAATCGCTGCAACCCGAACCATATGCATGGGCGGCGGATTGCTGATAAATGGCGACAAATTGGCGACCCCGGGAGGAATCGAACCCCCAACCCCAGACTTAGAAGGTCCGTGCTCTATCCAGTTGAGCTACGGGGCCACAATGGCGTTTTGCGATAAACCGCCCGTTTAGGCAAGGTCGCGCGTCATATAATGTGAATTGGGATCCAGCGTATACCCTTCAAACGGCGGGCATTCGGTGAAACCTGCTTTTTCATACAGCCGCCGCGCAGGGGTAAACATTTCTTGCGTGCCCGTTTCCAGCGAAAGGCGCGTAAAGCCCGAGGCGCGGGCGGCAGCGATCAGATGATCCAGCATCGCCCTTGACAGACCCTTGCCGCGATGTTCGATCAGCACGTGCATCGATTTCACTTCGGCATGGGATGCATCAATTTCTTTGATCGCGCCCATCGCAGCGGCCTGCCCCGCAATCCGCCCAACAAAAAACTGCACCGCAGGCACATCCAACTGGCCAGCATCCATCATATGAATGCTTTCCGGCGGAGTATCGGCGTGCATATCGGCGGTATGGCGCGCCATCAGCAGTGCCAAATCTGTGCCAAGCGGGCTTTCGCGGCTGATCAGCATATTAATGCGTCCATGCCCCGCGCCGCGCCGTGGCAAAATTTTCGCCGTAGCCGCCCGCGCGGATGACGGGCTTGCGCGGCTTGGGGTCCGTCACATCCACGTCGATGCCCTTGGCTGCGGCATAGGCCAAAGCTGCCTCTTTACTGTCAAAGCGCAGCTTGACCTGTGCCTGCGTATCGGCACTGGATGTCCACTGCATCAAAGGGTCTACTTCGCGCGCCGAGGCGGGTGCAAATTCCAGAACCCAGCCCTTAGCCTTGGCCGTGCCCGATTGCATTGCGGTTTTTGCAGGCTGATAAATACGCGCGCGCATGGCTTTCCCCTTTTGCTGTAAAAGCGTTATTGGAAAAATTGCCAGAAAATGCAAGGCCAGTTTCAAACCCACCTTAACGAGCCAATGTGAACGAACCCCTTTGAACGAAACACTTTGGCGCCGCTGTGAAGGTGCTGTCGACCCACCACGGGGAGTGTGGGTGGTGCGGTAGGCCGACAGCGGTTCTACTGCTTGCCCCTGCAATCTGCCTCAGGATTTGCAAGCGCGCAACTAAAAAGATTTATATGCCACTCAAATATTCGCTAAAATTGAGTATCTTTTCTTTAGACTTTGGCAGGACGCGTTAATGCTTGATCATCACCCCTTCCCCGTGAACAAAAACGGAATAAATTGCCCTTGAAGGGAATCATAATGCCCCACAATAATATCAACGCCCTATCCGTACGCCCCGAAGTGTTGACCCGCCCCAAACTTGAAGGCGGCAAACGATTCGTGCTGAAAACCCAGTTTCAGGCGGCAGGCGACCAGCCCACCGCCATTGCCGAATTGTCGGGCGGCGTTTTGCACGGCGAGATGAACCAAGTGCTGCTTGGCGCAACGGGCACGGGCAAAACCTTTACGATGGCCCGCGTGATCGAAGAAACGCAGCGCCCCGCTATCATTTTGGCCCCCAACAAAACTCTTGCCGCCCAGCTATACGCTGAATTCAAGGGGTTTTTCCCAGATAATGCGGTGGAATACTTCGTATCTTACTACGATTATTATCAGCCCGAAGCATATGTTGCCCGCACGGATACCTTTATCGAAAAAGAATCTCAGATAAACGAGCAGATCGACCGTATGCGCCATTCGGCCACGCGGGCGCTTTTGGAACGTGATGACGTGATCATCGTGGCCTCGGTGTCGTGCATTTACGGTATCGGCAGCGTCGAGACCTATTCCGCCATGACGCAGGATTTGGTCGTCGGCCAATCTTACGATCAGCGCCAAGTGCTGGCCGAACTGGTGGCCCAAGCCTATAAACGCAATGAAATGGGCTTTCAGCGCGGCAATTTTCGGGTGCGCGGCGACAGCCTAGAGGTCTGGCCCGCCCACCTTGAAGATGTGGCTTGGCGCTTTTCATTTTTTGGCGAAGATCTTGAATCCATTACAGAATTTGATCCTTTGACAGGGGCGAAAACGGGCAGTTTTGACCAGATCCGTATCTATGCCAATTCGCACTACGTCACGCCGCGCCCCACCATTCAGCAGGCGATTCAAGGCATCAAAAAAGAGTTGCGCCAGACACTCGATTTGATGGTGGCCGGCGGCAAACTGCTAGAAGCGCAGCGTCTGGAACAGCGCACGTCGTTTGATTTAGAAATGCTAGAGGCGACAGGGGTTTGCAACGGGATCGAGAACTATTCCCGTTACCTAACGGGCCGCGCGCCGGGCGAGCCGCCGCCAACATTGTTTGAATTTATCCCCGACAATGCCATTGTTTTTGCAGACGAATCCCATGTTTCTGTGCCGCAAATTGGCGCGATGTATAAGGGCGACTTCCGCCGCAAGATGACGCTGGCCGAACACGGGTTCCGCCTGCCGTCGTGCATGGATAACCGCCCGCTGAAATTTGAAGAATGGGACGCGATGCGCACCCAAACTGTGTTTGTGTCTGCCACCCCCGCGAAGTGGGAGTTGGAGCAAACGGGCGGTGTGTTCACCGAACAGGTTATTCGCCCCACTGGCCTTGTTGATCCACAAATCGAAATCCGCCCAGTTGAGATGCAAGTGGATGATTTACTTGATGAAATTCGCCGCGTTGCCGCCGCTGGCCTGCGCATTTTGGTCACCACACTGACCAAGCGTATGGCCGAAGACCTGACCGAGTATTTT
>CAMAWZ010000251.1 GCA_945861995.1 Pseudorhodobacter antarcticus | reverse complement strand
GCGACCCGTCTGGATACGGGCTGTTCATCATCCCGTCCATCTTGGTGTCCTTGTCATTCCTGCCCTTGCTGCTGGCCACAGTGCCCGCCCCCACGTTCGAGCGGACAAATCCCATGAGCTTTGCCGCCCTTTTTGCCATATCCCCCCTTGGCTGCGCGGGGATGCTTCTGACGGGGGGGGTGTTTTCGGCCATGTTCGGCATGGCGGCGGTTTACGGCGCGCTTATGGGTATGTCGGTGGGTCAGATCGCGGGCTTTGTCGCGGCGATGTATGTCGGCGGGCTGGTGCTGCAATATCCCGTTGGTTGGGCCTCAGACCGGCTAGACCGACGCGCGATGATTTTGTGGATGTCGCTGGCAGGTGCGGTGGTGATGGTGCTGGCCGCCGCTGTGCCACTGCCCTACGCGCTGGAATTGCTGGTAGCAGGCGCGCTGGGAGGTGTGATTAACCCTTTGTATTCGCTTCTTATTTCGCACACAAATGATTATCTGAGCAAAGAGCAAATGCCCGCCGCCTCGGCTGGTTTAATTTTTCTAAACGGCTTTGGAGCGATCTTTGGCCCGCTGCTTGCGGGCTGGGCGATGGGGCTTATTGGGCCAAAGGGCTATTTTCTGGTGATTGGATTTTGTTTTGCGGGCCTTGGCGGCTATGCGGCATGGCGTATGTCGCGCCGCGCTGCACCCGTTCAAGGCAGCTATGCGGGCCTGTCGCCCACGGCATCGACTGTGGCAGTTGAGGCTGTCCTAGAACGCGCCGAGTCTGATCGGGGCGGGGCCAAGCAATAGCGCTTGCGCTTTGGCGGCGCGCGCGTCAGGCTGGCGCAAAAGGGGCGCGATATGTCTGATCCGATCGAAGTGCTAGACTATTGGCTAGGCGCTGTTGGCCCGCAAGGCTGGTATGCAGGCGGCGCTGATTTGGACGGCGAGATTACCGCCCTGTTTGCCCCAATTTGGGCCGCCGCCCATGATGGCGCGCTGGAACACTGGGCCGAGGGATGTGTTGGTACGCTGGCCTATCTGGTTGTTTGTGATCAGTTTTCGCGCAATATGCATCGGGGCAGCCCACTGGCCTTTGCAACCGACGCCCGCGCGCGCAGCGCCGCCAAGCGCGCGATTGCGGCGGGCTGGGATCTAGAGGCGCCCGAACCTGAACGACAGTTCTTTTATATGCCCTTAGAGCATTCCGAAGATCTGGCCGATCAAGATTTGGCCGTGAAATTCATGAACGAGCGTTTACCATCGCATCCCGATTTGGCCCTCCACGCACGCGCCCATCATCAGATTGTCGCCCGCTTTGGCCGATTTCCCTTTCGCAACGCAGCCTTAGGGCGGGACACAACGCCAGACGAAGCAGAGTTTTTGTCCAGCGGCGGTTATATGGCTGTTGTTCAGGGGCTGAAAAGCAATGCAGACACTGCATAGGGCCACAGCACAGCCAGCATTGCTTGGATTTTAGAAATAGTTTAAGGCCAAACTAGTTTTTCGGGAGGAAGCGCTATGGCTGCACAAAACTTTGACATCGTGGTAATTGGCGCAGGGCCTGGGGGCTATGTCGCGGCCATTCGCGCCAGCCAACTGGGCCAAAAGGTTGCTATAATTGAGCGCGAAAATTTGGGGGGGATTTGCCTGAATTGGGGCTGTATCCCGACCAAAGCCCTGCTGCGCAGCGCCGAAGTGTTCCACCTGATGCACCGCGCCAAAGAATTCGGCCTGTCGGCCACGGGGATTTCCTATGATCTGGATGCCGTCGTCGCGCGCTCACGCGGGGTGGCAAAACAGCTTTCAGGCGGCATTGGCCATTTGATGAAAAAGCATAAAGTCACCGTGTTTATGGGCAGTGCAACCCTGCCAAAGGCTGGCGAAGTGACCGTGACCACCGATAAGGGCATTGAGACCCTCACCGCCAAAAACATCGTTCTTGCCACGGGCGCGGGCGCGCGCGAATTGCCAGGGCTAGAGGCGGACGGCGATTTGGTTTGGACATATCGCCACGCGCTGCAGCCCAAACGCATGCCCAAAAAGCTGCTGGTGATCGGGTCGGGCGCAATCGGCATTGAATTTGCATCATTCTTCAATACGCTGGGCGCGGATACCACTGTGGTCGAGGTGATGGATAGGGTTCTGCCCGTCGAAGACGCGGAAATTTCGGCCTTTGCCAAAAAGGCCTTTGTCAAACAGGGCATGAAAATTCTTGAAAAAACAACGGTTAAGAAGCTAGACCGCGCAACAGGTCAGGTGACGGCCCATTTGGAATCCGCCAGTGGCACTGTGATCGAAACCTTCGACACGGTAATTTCTGCCGTCGGTATAATCGGCAATGTCGAAGGTCTGGGGCTGGAAGCCTTGGGTGTGAAAATCGACCGCACCCATGTGGTGACGGATGAATTCTGCCGCACGGGCGTGGCGGGTCTTTATGCCATTGGCGATATCGCGGGCGCGCCGTGGTTGGCGCACAAAGCGTCCCACGAAGGCGTTATGGTGGCAGAACTGATCGCGGGCGGTCATCCCCACCCGATCAAGCCCAATTCCATTGCAGGCTGCACCTATTGCCACCCGCAAGTGGCGTCAGTTGGTCTGACCGAGGCAAAGGCGAAAGAGGCGGGCTTTGACATTAAGGTTGGCCGTTTCCCCTTTATCGGCAATGGCAAAGCCATTGCTTTGGGCGAGGCGGAAGGCATGATCAAAACCATTTTCGATGCCAAAACGGGCGAGCTTTTGGGCGCGCATATGATTGGGGCCGAAGTGACCGAATTGATCCAAGGCTATGTCATTGGCCGCACTTTAGAGACCACCGAAGAAGACTTGATGAACACGGTTTTCCCGCATCCGACCCTGTCAGAAATGATGCACGAATCGGTACTAGACGCGTATGGGCGCGCGCTGCATATCTAGCATAGCCATGCGGAATGCATCGATTTGGAGGGCGCGCGAAGCCGCCGTTGATGCCAACGGCAATATATAAAAGATCATGGATTACAGGCGCATAGCTGTGCTGGTCAGGTCATTCTACAAGGCAGGGGGCAAAATAAGGATCGCGCGGAAATCGTTCACGTTGGTTTGCGTGGGGCCAGTAATCACCGCCCCGCCGGTGGCTGCAAAAAACCCATGTGAATTATGGGCGGCCAAATCTTGCGCCGCAATTGCAGTGCGGTTTTCCAGCGTATCGGGCGCAATATAGCCACCTGCAGCATCCCCAGCGCCATCGATCCCATCGGTATCGGCGGCAAGGGCGTGAATTTGCGAATGACCGTTCAGATATGTCGCCAAGGCCAGCGCATATTCTGCATTTGGCCCGCCAACCCCGCCCTGAGCCGCGCCCAAAGTCACGGTTACCTCGCCACCCGATAAGATCAGGCGCGCAGGATCGCTGGGGCGCATCTGGGCCGCAATATCCAGCGCTAGGGCTGCGTGACCCCGCGCCAAATCCCGCGCCTCGCCGCTCAGATCATCGCCTAAAATCTGCACCTGCCAGCCCCAGCCTTGTGCCAAATCGCGCGCCGCGCGCAGGCTGGCCATGGGTGCTGCGACAAGGTGGTTTTGCACATGGCTCAGCGGCGGCAAGGGGGCGCGGGCGGGCGGCAGATCAATGCCCCACCGCTGCGCGGCAGCGCTGGCATCGCGCGGATCCGCCACTGTGGGCCCTGATCCAATATCGGCCAGATCATCGCCAGCGACATCCGAAATAATCAGCCCGATCACGCAGGCAGGGGCGGCAAGAGCTCCCAGTCG
>CAMAWZ010000250.1 GCA_945861995.1 Pseudorhodobacter antarcticus | reverse complement strand
TCGCGCCCTTTGGATCGGCAATCACCCCCGCAAAAGGGTTGCCATCTTCGGCCAAAAAGGCCAGCGCATCGGCGTCTTTATCCATCATATTCACACCGTAAACCTTAACCCCGCTATCCGCCAGCGCCTTAAGCGTGGGGTGTTCGGCGCGGCAAGGCGGGCACCAACTGGCCCAGAAGTTCACAATCACCACCTCGCCTCGGGCCAAATCGGCGGCGGTACAGGCAGGAATGCCCGGCAACGTGCCCGCGCCCAAGGCCGGGGCAGGCCCCCCGATGAAGGTGGACGGCAGATCATTAGGGTTATCGCGCTGCAATCCCAAATACATGGTTGTGCCCAGCACGGCAAAAATCAGCAGCGGCAGAATAATCAGCAAACGGTTCATCATTGCGCTTTACCTGCCCGTTCTTCAACCTCACGCAGAGCGCGTTTCACCCGCTTGCCCTGCCAGATTGACAGCGCAACCAGCCCCGCAATCAGCACGGCCGAGCTGATGTAAGACCAAATCACCGCATCGGCGTATTTTCCCAAATCAGGCATCATGCCAAACGCTCCCGCGATAATAGCGCGGCCATGCGGCGCGCGCGAATTTCCGTGCGGGTGCGCAGCAGCACCAGCGTGACAAACAGCAAAACAAACCCCGCGATACAAACCAGCAGCGGAAACCAATACACGTCCGACACGTTTTCTTGTTTATCCATCGACAGGCTGGCCCCCTGATGCAGGCCTTGGTTCCAAAACAGCACGGCATAGCGCGACAAAAACGCAAAAACACTGCCGACAAGGCACAAAACTGCCGTGAGATCGGCGGCGGTGTCGGGGTCTTCAATCGCTTGCCACAGCGCGATATAGCCAAAATAGAACAGGGTCAGGATCAGAAATGAGGTCAGGCGCGGATCCCACGCCCACCATGTACCCCACATCGGCTGGCCCCAAATCGCGCCGGTAACAAGGCCGATCAGGGTAAAGGTCAGCCCAATGGGGGCGGCCGCCTTGGCCGCAAGAGCCGAGACGTGATGACGGCGGATCAGCCAGATTAGGCTGGCCACCAGCATCATCATCCATGCCGAAATGGCCATCATGGCGGCGGGCACGTGCAGATAGATGATCTTGATAGTCGAGCCGAATTTCGCAGCATCAGGCGTTAGGAAATACCCCCAAAACAGCCCCGCCCCCAGCAAGGCCGCCGACAGCCCCGTGAGCCACGGCAACAACAGGGCCGAGGTTTCCATAAACTTTTTCGGGTTGGCATATTCCCAGATCGACATTGTTTTCCCTATCTTAAATTGGCCCGAATGGCCATTGCCGCCGCAAGTGGCAGCCCCGCCCATGCGCCTGCCGTAATCGCCGCCAGCGCAGCAAGGGGCGTGCCAATGCTTGCCCCCTCCGCCCCCGATTTGACCACCTCGGCCCCGAAGATTAACGTAGGAATATAAAGCGGCAGAACAAGAAGTCCAAGCAAAAGCCCGCCCCGTTTTAGCCCCACTGTCAGGCTGGCCCCAAAGGCCCCAATGATCGACAGCGCAGGCGTGCCAATGGCCAGGCTGACCAGCAACCAAACATATCCCTGCGTGGGCAGGTTCAGCAGCACCGCCAAAATCGGCGATGCTGCCACCAGCGGCAGGCCCGTGGTCAGCCAATGCGCCAGCGCCTTCATCGCCACCACACCGCCCAAGGGCAGGGGCGATGTGGCCAGCAGATCAAGACTGCCATCCTCATAATCCAGCGCGAAAATACGGTCGAGCGACAAGAGCGCGGCCAGCAGCGCGCCCACCCACAAAACCCCTGCCGCAATAAGTGCCAATGTCGCCGGCGCAGGGCCAACGCCCAAGGGCACAATGACGGCCACCATCAGAAAAAACGCAAGGGACAGGCCAAAGCCGCCGCCTGCGCGAAAGGCAAGCCGCAGATCGCGCAGCAAAAGCGCCCTCATAAAAAGGCCTCATCAAACTGGCCAGACAGAACGGGCGCGTGCGCATCTGCGCGAAAGGGTGTGATGTCCAGCACACCCGCAGCAAAGCCCAAATCGATATGGGTTGCAATCAGCGCCGCCCCGCCTGCGGCAAGATGCGCCTGCACTGCGGCCCCGAACAGGGCGACCGAAGCCGCGTCTAATGATACGGTCGGTTCGTCCAGCACCCAGATTTTGCGTCCCGTCACCAAAATGCGCGCCAGACCAAGGCGGCGCTTTTGCCCTGCCGAAAGCTGGCCCGCGCGGCGGTTTGCAAGGGTTTCCATCTGCATGGCCGCCATCGCGGGTGCTGTTAAATGGGTGCCATAAATCTGCGCCCAAAAGGTAAGGTTCTCTGCCACAGTCAAAGTAGGCTTTACCCCATCGCTGTGCGCGCCGTAGGCAATGTCATCCTCGCCGCCATTCAGGGATCCGCCCGCAAGGGGTTGCAGCCCCGCTACTGCGCGCAGCAATGTGGTTTTGCCCGCGCCATTGGGGCCGCGCAGGATCAGCGCGCGCCCTGCAGTCAGGTGAAACGACACGCCCACCAGCACCATAACCCCTGCCCGCGCAACCGACACATTTTGCGCGGTCAGCATTTCAGGAAACTGGCAGCAGGCAGGCGGCCACACGCCGCCCTTCGCCCAAAAGCACATTATAGGTGCGCGCGGCGGCGGGGGTGTTCATGGGTTCAACTCCAATACCTGCCCCGTCAAGGGCGGCGACAAAGGCGGGCGGGACGGCAGAAATATCGCGGCCAAGGCCCAGCAGCAGCACATCAATTTTGCCCGCAAGCGACAGGGGCGCGGCGGTATCACTCAGCCCGCCCCATGCGCCCGCGTCCCAAGGCGTGATCAGACTTGCCCCGCGCAGGATATGCGGGCCAACCCGAAAAAACCCTGGCCCATAGCCTTCGATCGCAAGGGCTGCGCCATAGGTGATTTCGGTCATCCGCATGGGTTATGCATCCACATTGGCAAATTCGTGATTGCCGCCGTTTTTTGGCTTATCGCTGCGATCCAGCCCAATCATCAACACAATGTTCTTGGCGACATAAAGCGTCGAATAAGTGCCCACGATCACGCCAAACAACATCGCAAAGACAAAGCCGCGGATCACATCGCCGCCAAAGATGAACAAGACAATCAAGGAAATCAGCGTGGTCGAGGCTGTCATAATTGTGCGCGACAGGGTTTCATTGGCGGTTAGATTCATCATTTCGCGCAGGGGCATGGTTTTGTATTTCGCCAAATTCTCGCGCAGGCGGTCAAAGATCACAACCGTATCGTTCACCGAATAGCCCAAAATGGTCAGCAAGGCGGCCACAATCGTCAGGTCAAACTTTAGCCCCAGCACCGAAAACACGCCCACTGTCACCACAACGTCGTGGATTAGGGCGGCCACAGTGCCCACGGCAAATTGCCATTCAAAACGCACCCAAACATAGATCAAAATACCGACCGATCCCGCCACAACTGCCAACAGCGCCGACCAGATCAGTTCGGATGATACTTTTGGTCCGACCGATTCCACCGAAGGAAAGGTGATCGATGGGTCAACCTGTTGCAGCGCGGCTTCCACTTTGGCAATCACTTCGGGGGTGACCACTTCGTCGCCCTCTTGCGCCTCGATGCGGATCATCGCCACGTGCTGATCATCGCGGAAAGAGGGGTCGAACACCTCGGTGATTGTGATATCGCCAAGGCCCAGATCATCCATCGCCGCGCGGTAATCGCCCACATCCACCACTTGGGTGCTTTCGGTGCGGATCGTGGTGC
>CAMAWZ010000249.1 GCA_945861995.1 Pseudorhodobacter antarcticus | reverse complement strand
ACCGTTTCCCAAAGACCTTACGACATTAGGCAAATCGACGAAATAGATTTCTTCCCTTGTCATTATCTTTTTACACTGGCTTATAATTGCAGGGAAACATTCTGAAGTTGTGCAAAGGGCATAGAAAATCTTAAAATGACGGCAGATAGGTGCAAGCCGAAACACGCCAAAGGTGTGCCATCGTGCCGGCATGCACTATATAAATTGTATTTTAATGGATTTGGCAGGGTCGACGAACGGATTCGGTGGATCTTATCCTGTGCAATACATGTTTCACTTGAAAGTTAAATTCCTTCGGATTAGCGTAACCTTGAAATGGCGAAAATGTTGGCATAGGGGTTTGCCTTGGCTGGACAGCTAGAAATGCTTCTGGCAAATGATATACAGGAGGTAGCACGGGTTATCGACAGAATTGAGTTATTTTGCTTCGATGAAAACATTAATCCGCAGCAAGGATTGCGGTTTTGTTTGGCGTTGGATGAATTAATAACGAATGTTTTGTCTTATGGATTGGCAGGGCGCAGCGATGGCGAAATAACGCTGTGTGTTCGATACGAACATGACGCTCTGCACGCTGAAATTTCAGATAACGGCCCGCCTTTTGATCCATTTTCACAAGACCTGCAGCCTCCTAAAGGGTCTATAGAAGAACGAACAGTCGGGGGGCTGGGCATCGCGCTGGTTAAGGCTGTGATGGACAAGTGCGAGTATCGCCGCGATGGCGCAATCAACCGCCTAAACATAGCAATGAAGTTGTCGGCGAATGAGCCGCCAAAGAGGGAATGTGAAAATTGATAAATCTAAATCATGAAATTTCAGTCGGCTGCCTTGTTTTAAAGCCATCGCGCAGGATCGATAGCGCGAATGCTAAGGCATTTGAAGACGATGCACATGCGCTGCTCGATCAAGGCCCAGTCAAAGTCATTATCGACTCGACGGATCTGGATTACATCTCTTCGGCGGGGCTTCGCGTTATTCTGACCACTGCGAAAAAGGCTAAGGCGGCAGGTGGCGGTCTGACCATTGCCTGTGCCACGGTCAACGTGAAAGAAGTTCTGGTTGTCAGCGGGTTCGATGGCATTTTCGGCATGCATGACAGTATCGCTGCCGCGGTCGCGGCGCTTGGATGAAGGCGAGCCCCGCGTCTTCAACACCCAAGGCCAAGAAAATATCTAAGAATTTGGCGCGCGTTGCAGCACTGGAAGCAGAGCTATCAGACCTGCGCGCCGAATTTGATGATTTGGAACTGCTTTACCAAGTAACGACCGAACATGGCGAGGCGGTGGAAAACCAACTTGCCGCCGCTAATATCGAATTGTTGCAAACGCAAATGCGGCTTTCCGAAGAATTGACCGAGGCCACGAACTATATCTTTTCCATCCTTCCACCGCCGCGCGATGGCGGGCCGCGCACAAGATGGATTTTGGAACCGTCGACCGAATTGGGTGGTGACAGTTTTGGCTACCATGAGATCGACGCCGATCACATCGCCTTTTACTTGCTGGATGTCTGCGGGCATGGCGTTGGCGCTGCTCTTTTGTCCGTCACCGCGATCAATGTTCTGCGCTCGGCCGCGCTGCCCATGACCGATTTTCGGGATCCTGGCGCGGTGCTTTCCGCCCTGAACGAGGCTTTTCCCATGGAAAAGCAAAACAATATGTATTTCACCATTTGGTACGGCGTGCATCAACGCAGTTCTAGGCAATTGCGCTATGCCAGCGCTGGGCATCCGCCTTCGATTTTGTGTAAGCGTGACGGCGAGGTTCAAACCCTGTCTACGCCAGGACTCGCCATTGGGATGATGCCCGACATAGTCTATCGCACCAAATTTGGCGAAATTATGGAAGGGGATCGGTTGCATCTGGTCAGTGACGGGACATACGAGGTTGAAACCGCGCCCGGTGAAATGATGGCCTTTGCGGATCTGGTCGAGAAACTGCGCGTGACCAAAGAGCCTGAATTGGTGCTGGAATGGGTGCGCGGTTTGAACGGTCCCGGGGCCTTGCCCGACGATTTTTCATTACTGACACTGGAATTTTGAACGCATATGGGGCAGTGCTGATAAGCCAACCGCGAAAGCTGACGTAGCCCATGAAAGGGTCATGGGCTTCACAGCAATTTCCGCTGAATTTTTATATTTTTCGGATATAAAATTCATCAAATTGTCATACAGGCGGCGCTAACGCTTGAACTTTTATAGCAAGAGCATTTTCAATGAACAGCATTCAAAAAAGCATTGCCCTGCGCCGCACCATTGCGTCTTCGGCCTTTACCATGTTCATGCTTGTCGCGATGGTCGGGTTGTTCTCCTTGTTTTCGATCTGGTCGATAAACCGCGCTTGGATGGATGGCACGCGTCAGAGCGTGCAATTGGACAGCCTGTCGCGCGCGGCACTGGATGCGCAAGTGTCGTTCAAAGTGCAAGTTCAGGAATGGAAGAACATTCTGCTGCGCGGCGAAGACATCGACATGCTCGATAGGTATCTGATCTCTTTTCAGGCCAATGCCAAGGAAACCCAGTTAAACATCGCGCGCGTGACCGTTGAGGCGCGCGCGCTTGGGTTAATCTCTCAAGCGGGTATCGCCGAAAGTCTGGCAAAGACGCATCAAAGCCTAACTCAGCGCTATGAAATCACATTGTCACAGGCACAGCTTGTGTCTGGATCCATTTCGCCGACAACAGCCCGTGCGGTGGATAAGTCACTGCGCGGCGTTGATCGTGACCTTGAAAACCGCATAGCAGTATTCGCTGACGAGCTTTTGGTCGCGGCCGATCAAGAACGGAGCCGTTTAGAGGCTCGGATGCAGGATCGTTACACGACGCTGCGATTGTTCATTATCAGCGTAATCATCCTAAGTCTGGTGATCACTGGCTTTGTTTTAACAGGCGCGATGCGCGCAACGCGGACTTAAGCCATGATGACGCAGTTGCTTTTGGCTTTTGCAGGGCTTGGATTTTTCTTTGCTGGGTTGAACATGCTGTCGGGCGTGGTCCGTTCTTTTGCGGCGCGGCAGGTGCGCGTGGCCTTGGGCCGCTTGTCCAAGCTGCCCCTTTCAAATGCTTTGGCAGGCTCGCTGCTTGGGGCCATCACGCAAAGCACGAGTGCTGCGGCATATGTCTGCATTGGATTGTTGCAATCACGGGCGATCACCTTTGGCTCGGCCCTTGCCATCAGCGCTTGGTCGGGTGTCGGCACGTCACTGCTGGTTTTTCTGGCCTCGATTGACTTGCGACTTGCGGCCTTGTTTGCGCTGGCACTGGTGGCAATCTTGCACCTTGCATCCGTGCATCGCCATGACAGTGGGCGGCGCGTCACCGAGTTGTTTCTCGCCATCGGCGTCACCCTAATTGGCCTTGCGATGGTCAAAGATGCAGGCCATTTCTTGGAAGATAACCCTTGGGCGCTGGAATTCTTTGCCTTTTCGTCCGAATCTTGGATCTATGGCTTTCTGATCGGCTTTGCGATCACGCTGGTGATGCAATCATCTTCGACCGTATCGATTCTCGCAATTGCGATGGCATCGGCAGGGCTTCTGCCCTTGGAAAGTGCGATTGTTCTGGTCTGCGGGGCTAATTTTGGCTCGGGGCTTAGCGTTGCGCTTTTGTCATCTCATTTAACTGGGCTGCCGCGGCAACTTGCCATGTGGCAGGCGATCGTCAAGGGGTTGGGAACATTGGTTGTCTCAATCCTGGCGCTGGTTCTGTTTGCCACAGGCGTGATAGAAACCCACATTGCTCCTTTGTTCGCTGTGCCAACCTTAA
>CAMAWZ010000248.1 GCA_945861995.1 Pseudorhodobacter antarcticus | reverse complement strand
CGCCAAGGTCGTAGACGGCAATGGTTTTGGATTCTTTGCGGTCAAGCCCATAGGCCAGCGCGGCTGCCGTGGGTTCGTTGATGATGCGCAGCACCTCAAGTCCAGCGATTTTGCCGGCGTCTTTGGTTGCTTGGCGCTGGGCGTCGTTGAAATAGGCGGGCACAGTGATGACCGCCTGCGTCACCGTCTCGCCCAAATAGGCTTCGGCAGTTTCTTTCATCTTCTGCAAGATCACGGCTGAAACCTGTGCGGGGGAATATTTTTCGCCCCGCGCTTCAACCCAAGCATCGCCATTGCCGCCATTGACGATTTTGTAGGGCATATTCTTTTGGTCTTTGATGATGACAGGGTCATCATGACGGCGGCCGATCAGGCGCTTGACCGCGAAAATGGTGTTGGTGGCGTTGGTGACAGCCTGCCGCTTGGCCGCTTGGCCAACCAAACGCTCGTTGTCGGTGTATGCGACGATAGACGGCGTCGTGCGCGCGCCTTCCGAATTTTCGATGATGCGCGGCTGCGATCCGTCCATGATGGCGACACAAGAGTTGGTCGTCCCAAGGTCAATTCCAATTACTTTGGCCATGATGATCCCTTTCGTTAGGCGATGTTGAGGGCCAAAACCCCGAAGGCATTCGGGCCCGTTCCAAAGAGGCGTTGGCGTTTCTTGCCAGCTTTGCGGTATATAGGCAGGCCGCCCTGTGCCTGCAAGCGGGGGCTGCCCAAGATTTGCCGATATAGGTTGCAATATTTTGCCTAAAACTGTGTCAACACAGCGGTGCGGCAGTTTGGCCCTGCGCGCGGCTTTAGCGCCCCGCGCCCCAGCTGAGTGAGATGTGGCGGTTTGAATAATGCTCGCCCATCAGGCCCAGCATCATCATCGCCAGTGAGACATAGATCGGATAGGTGATCGATGAATAATGGGGATGGTAGTTTTCAAACATAAATCCGCGCGTCTGATCGATGGTGTGGAACAAGGGGTTCCACGAATACATCGCCAGAATATAGCCGGGGGTCGAATTGGCCAGCATCATCTTGCCCGAAAAGATCATGTTCATACGCGAGTAGATCGACGTCAGCGTGCCCACAAGTTCGGGCTGCCACGGGGTTGCGGCCTTGAAAATCATTCCCGTGGCAATGCCCGAAAACCACGACAGGATGAACGTGCCAAAGACGTATTGCGGCTCGTGGATGGTGATCGGTGTCCACAGAGTGTGGTAAAAGAACAAAATCGCAGCGGCAGACAGCACCTGCAAATACAGCGTGCCCAGTGCCGCCGACCCAATGGCCACAATCGGGTTCATCGGCGAATGTTTCATCATCGCTGATGTTGGGCCATCTGATTTGGCCACTGCGCCCAAGGTTTGGGTATAGGTGGCAAAGTTGAACACTCCCGTCATCATATACAGCACAAATTCGCCCCGCACCGCCATGCGGCGCATCCCCAGCAAATCCATCATAAAGACCATCACAGCCAGCATGATGACAGATTGCAAAATCGCCATCAGCAGCCCAATCAGCGCGTTGCCGTGGGTTTTGCGGATATGGCGCACCGAAGCGTGGAAAATAAGTTCCAAGAGCCGCCATGTGACGGCCCATCCCGAAGTGCTTGTGTTGACGCGAAACATGGGTCTGCCTTGCCTCTTGTGGTGTCAGCCGTGCGAAATCTGACGGGAAATCTTGCTGTTTCCCTTTTGTGACATGATAAGGGCAAATAAGTTATTAATCAACAAGGCGGCCAGATTGTGGCGATTGGGCAATCTTGGGGCGGCAATTTGGGGGCGAAAATGGATCATTTACAGTTGCAACAGGTGATGCGCAGGCTCGCGCTGCTGGCGGGGGCAAAGATTATGCAGGTCTATGATGGCCCTGATTTTGAAGTAAAATCCAAATCGGATGCCAGCCCAGTCACCGAGGCGGACGAAGCCGCCAATGAAATTATCGCAGCAGGTCTGCGCGCGGCTTTCCCGGGTGTGCCCCTGATCACCGAGGAAGAGGCCGAAAGCCACGCCCTGCGCGCGGATACATTTTTGATTGTCGATCCTTTGGATGGCACCAAAGAATTCATCCAAAGGCGCGGCGATTTTACGGTGAACATCGCCTATGTGGAAAACGGTGTTCCCGTGCGCGGCATCGTCTATGCCCCCGCCAAGGGCCGGCTGTTTTACACTACGGCGCAGGGCGCATCGGTCGAAGAGATGGGCGCGCATGATTTAAATTCCATTGGGCCAGTGCAGCCCATTGCCGTAAACCCCGCGCCTGATAATGCCGCGCTGATGGTTGTGGCATCCAAATCGCACCGCGACGCGGCGACGGATGACTACATCGCCAAATATGCCCTGCGCGATATGACTTCGGCAGGCTCCTCGCTCAAGCTGTGCCTTATCGCCACGGGCGAGGCTGATCTTTACCCCCGCCTTGGCCGCACCATGGAATGGGACACGGCGGCAGGTGACGCTGTGCTGCGCGGCGCGGGCGGGGTCACGGTTGATTTTCACACTCATGACGCGCTGAGCTATGGCAAAGCGGGTTGGGATAACCCGTTCTTTATCGCCTATGCACCAGGTGTGGATTTGAAACGCTAGCACATGAAAACCCTTATCGTTATTCCCGCGCGCTATGCCTCATCCCGTTTCCCCGCCAAACCGCTGGCGCAGATTGCAGGGCCAGATGGGGCCGAAACCCTTATTCAGCGCACATGGGCGGCGGGGATGGCCGCAGGGCAGATGATTGGCGCACAGGTGGTGGTTGCCACCGATGACGCGCGCATTGCCGCCCATGTGCAAGGCTTTGGCGGCGATGTGGTGATGACCAGCGCGCAGGCGCAAAACGGCACGGCACGCTGTGCGGAAGTCGCAGCAAAAACGGGCGATTTTGATCTGATCGTCAACTTGCAGGGCGATGCGCCCCTAACCCCGCCATGGTTTATCGCAGATTTGGTCGCGGCCATGGCGCAGGGGGCGGCAGATGTTGCCACCCCCGTGCTATGCTGCGATGGCGCGATGCGTGCGGCGCTGATTGCCGACCGCGCCGCAGGGCGGGTGGGCGGCACAACGGCTGTGTTTGCCGCAGATGGGTCTGCGCTGTATTTCTCGAAAGAGGTGATCCCCTTTTGCGCGCAAGCCTTTCAGGATAACGATCCAACGCCCGTCTTTCACCACGTGGGCCTTTACGCCTATCGCGCAGAGGCGCTGCGGGAATATCCGCGTTGGCCCCTTGGCCAGCTAGAGGCGTTAGAGGGGCTGGAACAACTGCGGTTCTTAGAACAGGGGCGGCGGGTGCACTGCGTGCAAGTCGGCGCAAAATCTCGCCAGTTTTGGGAGGTGAACAACCCCGAAGACATTCCCATTGTCGAAGCCATGATCGCCCATAATGCGGGGCTTGCATAATGGCGCTGCCGTGAGCGGGCCGCGCGCCTCGATCATCATCGTCTCGCGCTACCGCGCCGCAGCCCTTGCGCGCGCCATTACCGCCCTGCGCCAGCAAAGCGCGCCGAATATCGAACTGATCGTGGTCGCCGACCCTGCAGCCTGTGCGCAGCTTGCAGGGCAGGGCGATCTGAAAATCATCCCCTTTGATCAGCCCAATGTCAGCGCCGCGCGCAATTTGGGCATGGCGCACGCGGCGGGCGATGTGGCGCTGTTTATCGATGATGATGCCGTGGCCGAACCGACATGGGCCGCGCGCCTGATGGCCGCTTTTGAAAATGCAGATGTGGTGGCGGCGACTGGATTTGTGCGCGGGCGCAATGGCATTTCCTATCAATGGCAGGCCAGCATTGTT
>CAMAWZ010000247.1 GCA_945861995.1 Pseudorhodobacter antarcticus | reverse complement strand
GCCTATGTACGCCGCGCAACAAATACCGTGTTCGCGCCCCAAACAGCACCGCCCGAATACTTGCAAGATTTCGGCGCAATGCTGGCCACCCGCGCGCACAGCCTTGCCGCGAACACCGCCCAAGTGAACGCTCTCCTCAGCGATATTCGCAGCCAAATGGCGAGCTACCCCGCCTTGGACATGCCCTGCGAGGTGATCCACGGCGACGCTGACACCATCGTGCCGCTGGCGATCCATTCGCAAAAGCTGGCCCATATCCTGCCCCGCGCCCGCCTAACCGTTTTGAACGGCGCAGGCCATATGCCGCAGCACAGTCATTTGGCGCAGGTTCTGGCCGCCCTCTCGCGCCTGTTGCCTTAACGCCAAACATTGGCATAGTGGGTCAAACAACCCAAAGGATATGCCATGACCACCCTGCCCTTTGACGGCGCGATCAGCGCCTTTGCCAAAACTGGCGCGCCCGAATCAGTGCGCCGCACCTTGGCCGAGGCCAGCGCGGATGAAATTCTATGGGCGGGCTACCCCTACCGCGTCGAGATGAAGAAAAAAGCCTATTCCGAACATATGGACGCGCTGCAAATTCAAATGGCGCGCCTGCAGGCCGATATTAAAACAACGGGCAAGCGGTTGATTGTGGTGTTTGAAGGGCGCGATGCGGCGGGCAAAGGCGGCGCAATTGACACGGTGCGCGCCTATATGAACCCGCGCCAAGCCGCCGTCGTCGCGCTGTCCAAACCCACCGAACGCGAGGCGGGCCAGTGGTATTTTCAACGCTATACCGACCATCTGCCCGCGCGCGGTGAAATCGCTTTATTCGACAGAAGCTGGTATAACCGTGGTGTGGTGGAACATGTCTTTGGTTTTTGCAAACCAGATCAGCGCGAAAAGTTTTTTCGCCAACTGCCTGAATTTGAAAATATGCTGGTGGACGAAGGCATTACCTTGATCAAATTTTGGCTAGAGGTTGGCCAAGCGGAACAGCTTAAACGCTTTTTAGACCGCGAACACGACCCGCTGAAACAATGGAAACTGTCCCAGATTGATATCGACGGCTTATCAAGATGGGATGCTTACACCAAAGCCATTGAAGAAACCTTGGAAAAGTCGCATTTTAAATTGGCGCCTTGGACTGTGATCCTATCCGATGACAAACTGCGCACACGCATCGCTGTGATGCAAACCATCTTGCGTGCAATTGATTTTGCGGGGCGTGAAGATAAGGTTATCGGCAAGCCCGATGAAAAAATCGTGGGTTCACCGAAAATTATCATTCGATAGGCTCTGCTTGCTTCCTTACTCTCTAAATATCCTCGGGGGGAGCGAAGCGTGGGGGGGCGAGCCCCCCCGATCAGCGGAACAAAACCAGTGCCCCCGCCGACCATGCCACGCGGGTTTTCGTGCCAATATCCAGAACGGGGCGGCCAAAGACGTTGCGCATCGACAGGCGTACGGCACTGTCGCAGCCTTTGATCTTGATATCGTAATAGGTCATATCGCCGTAATAGACGACCTCTTCGACCACCGCTTCGCTTTCAAAATCGCTGCCCGTTTGACCATCGAACAAAATGGTCAGCGTTTCGGGGCGGAACCCCACGGTGGCCCCCCCTATGCTGCCTTCCGCGCTCATCACTTGGGCGGCATCGAGGGTGATTTTGCCAAAGCCTTGCGCGTTCACCTCGACCTTGTCGCCTGCCTCGCTCAGAATTTCGGCAGGTAAAAAGTTCATCGTGCCAATGAAATCGGCCACTTTGCGCGATGCGGGGCGGCGATACAGGGTTTCAGGATCAGCAAGCTGCGCAATTTGGCCTTCAAACATCACCGCGATACGATCTGACATCACCAAAGCTTCCTCTTGGTCATGGGTGACCAGAATAAAGGTGATGCCCACTTGGCGTTGCAGTTTGATCAGCTCGACCTGCATTTGCTCGCGCATCTTTGTATCCAGCGCAGAAAGCGGCTCGTCCAGAAGCAGAACTTTTGGCTTTAGAATCAGCGCCCTAGCCAATGCCACACGCTGGCGCTGGCCGCCTGACAGCGCATGTGCGGCCCGCGCGCCAAAGCCCTTTAGCCCGACCATTGCCAGCGCGTCCTCGACGGCTTTGGCCTTTTCTGCCTTTGGCCTTGGGTCTTTGCGCAGGCCAAAACCGACGTTTTCTTCAACCGTCAAATGCGGAAAAATCGCATAGGATTGAAACACCATATTGGTTGGGCGCTGGTTGGCGGGCACATCGGCCATATCCTCGCCGCCAATCATCACCGCGCCCGAAGAAATGCCTTCAAACCCCGCAATGGTGCGCAAAAGCGTGGTTTTTCCGCAGCCCGATGGCCCCAGCAGCGAGAAAAACTCGCCCGCGCGGATGGTGGCGTTGATGCCCCGCAGCGCGTGATAATCGCCATAATATTTATGAACGTCCCGAAATTCGATCATGACGGGTTTTTCGGAACTCATAGGAAGCCTCCAGTGTCTTTCCCGCCCGTTTTGGCAATGCCGCGGCGGCGGAAATATTCTGCGATGGTCAAAAGGATAATCGAAGCCACAACCAAAACCGTGCCAAGCGCCAAAACCACGGGCACAGATTTTGGGAAACGGAACTGCGAGAAGATATAGACGGGCAAAGTTGGCTCGGTTCCGGCCAAAAAGAACGCCATCAAAAATTCGTCCAAAGAGATGGTAAAGGTCATCAACAGCGACGAGATGATGCCAGGCGTGACCAAGGGTAGGATAATCAGGCGAAAGGTCGATACGGGTGTTTCGCCCAAATCATAGGCCGCTTCTTCCAAAGATTTGTCCAAGGATTGAAAGGCCGCCGTTAGAACCGCAATGGAAAAGGGTGTGCAAACAAGGACATGGCCTAAGATGACTGTGTAAATCGACAGCGGAATTCCAATGCCCAGCAGAACCACCAACAACGCAATGGCAAGAATGATTTCAGGCAGAACCAAGGGCAGCATGATCATGCCAATGATCCCGCCTTTGAGCGGAAAGTCATAACGCGTGCTGGCGCGGGCGGCGAAAATGCCAAGGCAGGTGGACAAGATCGACGCCGACACCGCAATGATCAACGAGTTTTTCAGCGCTTGGTGCAGGGCAGGTTCCACCCACAACTGATCGAACCATTTTGTGGTAAAGCCCGACAGGGGAAAGGCGACAATCGCCCCATCGTTAAAGGCAAAAATCGGCAGCAAAAAGATGGGCGCATAAAGGAACAGCAAAAACCCATAGGCGTAGATGCGAAACCAACCGCCGTTCATAGCGCGCTCCTTTTGCGGCGCAGGGCCAGAAGGGCGACCACGTGCAGTGCTGCGCCCAAAACCACAGTCAGCGGCGCATTGCCTGTCACCAGCCACAGCGCGATGACAACAACCAGCAAGGCTTGGGCCGCAGCCAGCGCGGTGAATATGGCCAAGATCATCGGCGTTTGCCCTGCTATGCGTTTGAAAACATACCCGAAAATGGCAAGCTGCATCGCCGCCATCACCAGCACAAGCCCCACCATCAGCATCGATGACACCGCCAGCGCAGACCCCAGCGGGTAATTATCCAGTTTCAGATACAAAACCTGCACCAGATTGGCGACCATTTTCCCCTCTGGCCCGCCCACCAAATGCGGGGTGACATAATCGCCAATCGTGGGGATAAACACGATCATCACCGCCGAAATCACCCCCGGCATGGCCAAAGGTAACGTGACACGCAGGAATGTGACAAAACTGCTTTCGCCCAAATCGCGCCCCGCCTCAAGGAAAGAGCGGTCGATTTTCTCTAACGCCCCAAAAATTGG
>CAMAWZ010000246.1 GCA_945861995.1 Pseudorhodobacter antarcticus | reverse complement strand
CGCGCGCGGCATCGGCAATGTCACGGCCCGCGCAGCACGCGCCCTTTTTGGCAAGCGCTGCCCCATGGTCATAGAGCTGCAGCGTGACCCCCACCACGTCATAGCCCTCAGCTGCAAGTTGCGCAGCTACGACCGAACTGTCGACACCGCCAGACATGGCCACAACCACCCGCGTATCGTGCGGCGGCTTGGCAAAGCCCAGCGAATTGAGCGGCGCATCAAGCATAAACTATCCAATAGGTTGAGAAGTGATTGCGGCAATATCATGGCAATATAGGAAAATGCTATGCACTCTCAACCCCTCTGTTCACCGTTGATTAAGGCTGGCGCTGCATTCTTGCCGCAATGAACGAGGATGAACCCATGTATTTGAAAAAAGTTGACGGCCCGCGCCAGGTTGCCTTGCCTGACGGCACCATCCTAACGCGCGCCGATTTGCCCAGCCCCGAAACCCGCCGCTGGGTCGCGTCCCGCAAGGCGATTGTGGTGAAAGCCGTGAAATACGGGCTTTTGACCGAATCAGAGGCAAAAGAACGCTATAGCCTTTCGGATGAAGAATACGCCCTTTGGATAGAGGCGATTGAAAAGCACGGCGAAAAAGCCCTGCGCGTGACGACAATTCAAAAATATCGGCAACTTTAGATTGTTTTCTTTGTTTTCTTCGGCAAGGTAACCCGCAGTTAACCATTTGCCGCCATTCTTGTTAACGAAGATGGCCAAAAACGGAGAATCCGACGTGCGAATTTTACTAGTTGAAGACGATCCTACAACCTCGCGCAGCATTGAATTGATGTTGACCCATGCGAACCTGAATGTGTTCTGCACCGATCTTGGTGAAGATGGGATCGATCTGGCAAAGCTTTACGATTACGATCTGATCTTGCTGGATCTGAATTTGCCTGACATGAGCGGGCATGAAGTACTGCGCCAGTTGCGCCTTGCCCGTATTGAAACGCCGACCCTTATTCTGACGGGCGCGGATGATACCGAAAGTAAGATCAAAAGCTTTGGGTTTGGCGCAGATGATTATTTGACCAAACCCTTCCACCGCGAAGAACTTGTGGCGCGCATTCATGCGATCATTCGCCGTTCCAAAGGGCACAGCCAGTCGGTCATCCGTACGGGGTCGGTCAATGTGAACCTTGATGCCAAAACGGTCGATGTCGGCGGGGCAACTGTGCATCTGACCGGCAAAGAATACCAAATGCTGGAACTCTTGTCGCTGCGCAAAGGCACCACGCTGACCAAAGAGATGTTTTTGAACCATCTTTATGGCGGCATGGATGAGCCAGAGCTGAAGATCATCGATGTGTTCATTTGCAAGCTGCGCAAGAAATTGGCCGAGGCGACGGGCGGGCAGAACTATATCGAAACTGTTTGGGGCCGCGGTTATGTGCTGCGCGAACCTGCGCCGGGTGAGGAAACCCGTCTGGCCGCCAGCGCCTGATCTTTACCAATTCCCCTATGCCGCCTAAGCTGTTGATCAGTATTGGGCGGCAGGGGGCAAAGGTGCAAAACGGGACAAATGATCAGGGGGCGCCCGATGCGGCCAATTTTGATTTGGCAAACGCCGAGGATGCCAGCGCCCAAATTGCGCGCCTGCGCAGTATCGTCGCGGCGGCCAACATCGCCTATCACCAAAACGATGCGCCCGACTTAAGCGATGCCGAATATGACGCGCTAAAGCGCCGCCTGATCGCGCTAGAGGCGCGCTATCCCGAACTTGCCAGCGCGGCCAGCCCCACAGCCCAAGTCGGCGCGGCCCCTAATGATGGTTTCGGCAAGATCACCCATGCCGTGGCCATGCTGTCGCTGGAAAACGCCTTTGCTGCCGAGGACGTGACCGACTTTGAGGCGCGCATTCGCAGCTTCCTAAGCTTTGGCGGTGATTTGGCCTTTACCGCCGAGCCTAAAATCGATGGCCTGTCTTTATCGCTGCGCTATGAAAACCGCCGCCTTGTTTCGGCCGCAACGCGCGGTGATGGGGCGGTCGGCGAAAATGTGACCGCCAATGTCGCCCATATTGCCGATATTCCCCAGATCCTGCCCGCCCAAGCCCCCGATTTGGTTGAATTGCGCGGCGAGGTTTATATGTCGCACGCTGATTTCGCGGCGCTGAACGCGCGCCAAGCGCAGGCGGGCGAGAAAACTTTTGCCAACCCGCGCAATGCGGCGGCAGGATCCTTGCGCCAGCTTGATGCCAGTATCACCGCCGCCCGCCCCTTGCGGTTTTTCGCCTATGCTTGGGGGGCGCTGTCGGCCCCATTGGCGGGCACGCAATCGGGGGCTATCGAAAAACTGGCCGAATTTGGTTTTGTCACCAATGCGCTGACCAAAATCTGCCACAGCCCAGATGATCTGCTGGCCCATTACGCCCAAATCGAGATGCAGCGCGCCGATTTGGGCTATGATATTGATGGTGTGGTCTACAAGGTTAATGATTTGTCCTTGCAAGCGCGGCTTGGCTTTCGCGCCACCACCCCGCGTTGGGCGATAGCACATAAGTTTCCCGCAGAATTGGCTTGGACGCATCTTTTGGCCATCGATATTCAGGTGGGCCGCACGGGCGCGCTTTCCCCCGTCGCGCGCCTTGCCCCTGTCACCGTGGGCGGCGTGGTGGTGTCGAACGCCACGCTGCATAATGAGGACTACATCGCAGGGCGCTCCTCGCGCGGGGAGCCCATTCGGGACGGGCGCGATTTGCGGGTGGGCGACTGGGTTCAGGTCTACCGCGCGGGCGATGTTATTCCGAAAATCAACGATGTTGATCTGCCCCGCCGCCCTGCAGATGCCATGCCTTATCAATTCCCCGAAACCTGCCCCGAATGCGGCAGCCCTGCCCACCGCGAGGCAGGCGATTCCGTGCGCCGCTGCACGGGCGGGCTGATCTGCCCCGCCCAAGCGGTCGAGAGGCTGAAACATTTCGTCGCGCGCGGGGCGTTTGATATTGAAGGTCTGGGCGCAAAACAGATCGAGATGTTCTTTCATGACCCGCTTTTGTCCATCAAAACCCCTGCCGACATTTTCACTTTGGCGCAGCGCGATGCAGCAAGCCCGCTGCAAAAGCTGAAAAATCGCGAGGGTTTTGGGGAAACATCTACTGCGAAACTGTTCGCCGCCATTGATGCGCGCCGCGCCATTGGCCTTGATCGGCTGATTTTTGCCCTTGGCATTCGTCATGCTGGCGAAGTGGCGGGCAGTCTGCTGGCCTATCATTACGGCACTTGGCCCGCGCTGATGACCGCGCTGGACGCGATACCCGCAGACCCCGAATTGCGGGCGGGCAATGCCGAATGGGCCGAACTTACCGCCATAGACGGGGTGGGCGCGGTGCTGGCAAATTCGCTGCTAGACACCTTCCAAAACCCCACCGAACGCGCAGCAATTGACGCGCTGATTGTGCATTTACACATCCAGCCGCCGCCCGCCCGCCAAACCGATGGCAGCCCCGTTGCGGGAAAAACTGTTGTGTTTACAGGCACTTTGGAAAAGCTGTCCCGCGCAGAAGCCAAGGCGCAGGCAGAACGTTTGGGGGCCAAAGTGGCGGGTTCCGTATCGGCGAAAACCGATATTTTGGTCGCGGGCCCCGGGGCTGGGTCAAAGCTGAAAGATGCCGAAAAACACGGCGTGCAGGTGCTGGATGAAGACGCGTGGATCGCGCTGATCGCACCGAAAACCACCTTGCCATGAGCCGCCCCGAAATCCTGTTCCCGCTGTTTGCCAGTTTGGAAACGCTGGACGGCGTTGGCCCCAAAACGGCCGAGGCTTTTGCCACCCTTGGCGTCGCGCGGCCCAAGGATTTTCTTTATTTTTTGCCCGCATCAGGCGTGGATCGGTCGCGCAAGACTTCGGTGCGCGATGTTGTACCCCCCGCT
>CAMAWZ010000245.1 GCA_945861995.1 Pseudorhodobacter antarcticus | reverse complement strand
AATTTAACCCACCTTGCGGTGGGCGGTCGGGTCCGTGTCAGGTTCCCAAGGCCAAGATCACCCGAAGGCGATTTTAATCTCGTTCCCCATCTCGGGCAGGATTTACGGCGTTTGCGCGCCACCCACCGTCTCGGACAGGATGGGGCGGTCTGCCGCCCCAACCATCCCTTCCCCTAAGGGTTGGGAATTATTTAAGGTGCGCGCCATGCACGCACCGCACTTAGTTCGCGGTGGCCGAAGCCAAATCCAGCGCAACGCCGGGGCCCATCGTGGACGAAAGCGACACTTTCTTCAGGTAAGCGCCCTTTGCGCCCGAAGGCTTTGCCTTGGACACAGCATCCACAAACGCACGGATATTCTGCGCCAGCTTTTCATCCGAAAAGCTAACCTTGCCGATACCTGCGTGGATCACGCCTGCTTTTTCCACTTTGAACTGCACTTCGCCGCCTTTGGCCGCTTCAACAGCGGTTTTGACGTCCATCGTAACTGTACCAACCTTAGGGTTTGGCATCAGGTTACGCGGGCCCAGCACCTTACCCAGACGGCCAACCAGTGGCATCATGTCAGGGGTTGCGATGCAGCGATCAAATTCGATCTTGCCAGCCAAAATCGTTTCCATCAGGTCTTCTGCGCCAACAATGTCAGCGCCTGCAGCCTTGGCCTCATCAGCCTTGGCAGCGCGGGCAAACACGGCCACGCGCACAGTTTTACCCGTTCCATTTGGCAGGGCGACAACGCCGCGCACCATTTGGTCGGCGTGACGTGGGTCAACGCCCAAGTTCATCGCGATTTCCAGCGTTTCATCAAACTTGGCCGAAGCCGCGCCCTTGATCAACGCAACAGCCTCTTCAACCGTGATCAGGTTCTTGCCTTCAAAAGCCTTCTCGGCCGCAGCAGTGCGTTTTGCGATTTTTGCCATGATCTTAGCCCTTCACTTCAATGCCGCAAGACTTCGCCGAACCCATGATAACCTGCATTGCAGCCTCGACCGAGTTTGCATTCAGATCTTTCATCTTGGTTTCAGCGATTGCGCGGATTTGCGCCAACGACACCGCTCCTGCCACAGTGTGGCCTGGTTTGACCGAACCTTTTGCGCGGTTACGCTTGCCAACTTGCGGCAGGCCAGCGGCCTTTTTCAGCAAGAACGATGCAGGCGCTGTCTTCAGCTCAAGGCTAAAGGACTTGTCTTGGTAATAGGTGATGATCACAGGCGTTGGCGTGCCTGCTTCAATCTCGGCGGTTTTTGCGTTGAATTCTTTGACAAACGCCATGATGTTCAGCCCGCGCTGACCCAGTGCTGGGCCAACTGGCGGCGATGGGTTCGCCTGTTGTGCTTTCACTTGCAGCTTTAGGCTGCCCATAATCTTCTTGGCCATTGGCCTTCTCCTTTTATCACAGCGCGCGGCACCATGCAGCGCGCAGTTTAGTGGTACGGTCTGCGGGTGCTGATCAAGTCAGTCCGCGCGCCTCCCACAACATGCACTTAGGTTTCTTTTGATACCTGAGCGAATTCCAATTCCACGGGCGTTGCCCGCCCAAAGATCGAGACAGACACTTTCAGGCGGCTGTGCGCCTCGTCCACATCCTCGACCATGCCGTCAAAGCCTTCAAATGGCCCATCGGTGACCTTAACCTTTTCGCCCACTTCAAAGCGGATCAGGTTGCGCGGCGCCTCCAGACCTTCTTCAACGCGGTTCAAAATCTGGTTCACTTCCGCATCGCGCATCGGCATCGGGCGGCCCTGAGGGCCAAGAAAGCCAGTCACGCGGTTGATCGAAGAAATCAGATGATAGCCACGGCTGGTCATCTCCATCCGCACCAAAACATAGCCAGGCATAAAGCGGCGCTCAGAGGTCACTTTCTTACCACGGCGCACTTCCAGCACTTCTTCGGTGGGCACCAATACTTCTTCAATTTCGTCGCCAAGATTTGCTTCGGCAACGGCTGTTCTGATCTGCTCGGCCACTTTCTTTTCGAAATTCGAAAGAACGCTTACCGAATACCAACGCTTGGCCATGCCTTCATCCACCTTGTCCGCCCAGACGCTTTGCGCCTGAAAATTCTTTTATATCAACGGTTTGCGCCGTCTTGTCAGAACAAAAAACAGCGCGCATGACGAATCAAAGCGCGCCGTTTGGTCTGTGATTTCGGCGCGTTTAACGCTATGCGCCTAAAATGACAAGAGAAAACCGCGCATAGGTTGCGCTATTCGCCCGTGACGATCAGCGTCAATGCATAGCGGATCGCAACATCGACAAGGCTAAAAAACGTCGCCGTCAGCGCGGCCATGATAAACACCATGATCGTGGTCAGCAAAACCTCGCGGCGTGTGGGCCAAACCACCTTCGCCACTTCGGAACGCACTTGCTGCATAAATTGGAATGGATTGGTGATAGCCATAATCTGCCTGCCCTTTTGTCGATTAAGGGTCACATAACCCACAGACCAAAGCAATTCAAGCCGCGCAACATGGGAAAGATTTGGCAGGAGTTGGGGGACTCGAACCCACGACCCTCGGTTTTGGAGACCGATGCTCTACCAACTGAGCTAAACTCCTGTGCCTGAGGCCGAGTTACGGCAGGGCGCGGGGGAAATCAAGGGGGCTCGCACAAAAGACTGCGTCAAGATGAGATTATGCGCGCGTCAAAACAAAAGGCGCAGCCCCTGGGGACTGCGCCTTTGTAATCGCATATATCGCAGCTTAAGCAATAATCTTCGACACCACGCCAGCGCCGACGGTGCGGCCGCCTTCGCGGATTGCGAAGCGCAGGTTGTCTTCCATGGCGATGGGGGCGATCAGTTCGACGTTGAACTTCAGGTTATCGCCAGGCATCACCATTTCCGTGCCTGCGGGCAGTTCCACCGTGCCGGTCACGTCCGTTGTGCGGAAGTAGAACTGCGGGCGGTAGTTGGCGAAGAATGGGGTGTGACGACCGCCTTCTTCTTTGGTCAGAATGTAAGCTTGCGCTTCAAACTTGGTGTGAGGCTTGACCGAGGCAGGCTTGCACAGCACTTGGCCGCGCTCCACGCCCTCGCGGTCGATACCGCGCAACAGAACGCCCACGTTGTCGCCCGCTTCGCCGCGATCCAGCAGTTTGCGGAACATTTCAACGCCCGTGCACACCGATTTGCGGGTGTCGCGGATGCCGACGATTTCAACTTCGTCGCCCACGTTGATCACGCCGCGCTCGATACGGCCCGTCACAACAGTGCCGCGGCCCGAGATCGAGAATACGTCTTCGATGGGCATCAAGAACGGCTGGTCAATGGCGCGGGCTGGCGTTGGGATATACTCATCAACGGCCTTCATCAGCGCGCGGATCGAGTTTTCGCCGATGTCAGCGCGCTCGCCAATCATGGCTTGGTGCGCCGAACCTTTGACGATTGGAATGTCATCGCCGGGGTATTCATACGACGAGAACAGCTCGCGGATTTCCATTTCCACCAGTTCGATCAATTCTTCGTCATCAACAAGGTCAACCTTGTTCATGTAGCACACCATATATGGAATGCCGACCTGACGGCCCAGCAAGATATGCTCGCGCGTTTGGGGCATTGGGCCGTCGGATGCGGCGCAAACCAAAATAGCGCCGTCCATCTGAGCAGCCCCGGTGATCATGTTCTTCACATAGTCAGCGTGGCCGGGGCAGTCGACGTGCGCGTAGTGGCGCGCTTCGGTTTCATATTCAACGTGCGCGGTCGAGATCGTGATCCCGCGCGCGCGCTCTTCTGGCGCACCGTCAATCTGGTCATAGGCGCGGAATTCGCCGAAATACTTGGTGATAGCCGCCGTCAGCGTCGTCTTGCCGTGGTCAACGTGACCAATCGTGCCGATGTTAACGTGCGGTTTGTTACGTTCAAACTTTGCCTTTGCCAT
>CAMAWZ010000244.1 GCA_945861995.1 Pseudorhodobacter antarcticus | reverse complement strand
GTGGGCTATCGGCGCGCTTTTCCTGTGGCAAGCGAGTTGTCTTATGTGTTTGAAAAACTGAATATACCCGCGATGCTGCACGATGGGGCAGGCAAGTTGGATCACGCCTATGCCCTGCGCGCGGGCGATGCCTTGATTGCCATCACCTTTGCCCCCTACAGCGCCGAAACTTTGGATTTGGCGGCCATCGCGCGGGCGCGGGTCGTACCTGTTGTGGCGCTGACTGATCATATGGCCAGCCCATTGGCGCAGCATTCAAGCGTCATCTTGCCTGTGTCCGAAGTGGATTTCGGCGCATTTCGTGCGCTGAGTGCGACTATTGCCCTTGCGTTGGCGCTGGCGGTTGCGGTGGCGGCCGCCCGCGAATGATGCAGATTACGCTTTCCCTTTTCTGCGAAATGGAATATTTATTCCACAAGGCGCGGTCGGCGATTCTGACCGCGCTGCGCAGCTTTTAGGGGGCCATTTTGCCATCAAAACCACTTGATGTGATCACCATCGGCCGATCTTCGGTGGATCTATACGGCGCGCAGGTGGGTGGCCGTTTGGAAGATATGGCGTCTTTCAACAAATACATCGGCGGCAGCCCAACCAATATGGCCGCGGGAATGGCGCGTCTGGGTCTGAAATCGGCGCTGATCACCCGCGTCGGCGACGAGCATATGGGCCGTTTCATTCGCGAAGAATTGGCCCGCGAAGGCGTGAACACACAGGGCGTTGTCACCGACCCCGCACGCCTGACCGCGCTGGTGATTTTGGGCATTCGGGACGAGCATCAGTTTCCGCTGATTTTCTACCGCGAAAACTGCGCAGATATGGCGCTGTGCGAAGATGATATCGACGAATCCTTCATTGCTTCGGCCCGTGCCGTGGTGGCAACGGGCACGCATCTGTCCCATCCGCGCACCGAGGCGGCCGTGCTCAAGGCGCTGAATTTTGGGCGCAAACATGGGCTGCAAACCGCGCTGGATATTGACTATCGCCCCAATTTGTGGGGCCTTGCAGGGCATGGCGATGGCGAAAGCCGCTTTATCGAATCTGCCGCAGTTACCGCAAAATTGCAGGCGCATCTGCATTTGTTCGATCTGATTGTCGGCACGGAAGAGGAATTTCACATTGCGGGCGGCAGCACGGACACGCTTGCGGCCCTGCGCGCCGTTCGGGCCGTGTCTGGGGCTGTTTTGGTGTGCAAAAGAGGGGCGGCGGGGGCGGCGGCCTTTACGGGCGCGATCCCTGCGCGTTTAGATGATGGGCAAACGGGCGCGGGCTTTCCCATTGAAGTTTTTAATGTTTTGGGCGCAGGGGATGGGTTTATGTCGGGCCTGACCAAAGGTTGGCTGGACGGGGAAGACTGGCCCACTGCGCTGAAATACGCCAACGCCTGCGGGGCCTTTGCGGTGTCGCGTCACGGCTGCACGCCTGCCTATCCCAGTTGGGAAGAATTACAGTTTTTTCTAAAACGCGGCGTGAAAAACCCCGCTTTGCGCAAAGACGGCGAATTAGAACAGGTACATTGGGCCACCAACCGCCGCCAGACATGGGGCGATCTGCGCATATTCGCCTTTGACCACCGCGCACAGCTGGAAGTTATGGCTGGGGCGACACCCGAAAAGATTGGCCGTTTTAAAGAGCTTTGTTTGCAGGCGACCGAAACTGTGGCCGCAGGGCGCGCGGGATTCGGACTGTTGTGCGACAACCGCCTTGGCAAAACCGCGCTGCACCGCGCGGCGGGGCAGGGGCTGTGGATTGGGCGGCCCGTTGAATGGCCCTCCTCGCGCCCCCTAACGCTAGAGCCTGAACTGGGCCCAGATTTTGGCGGGCTGAAAGAATGGCCGCTGGAACATATTGTCAAGGTTTTGTGCTTTTGCCACCCAGACGACGCGGCGCAAATGCGCGAACAGCAAGAGGACACGCTGCTGCGTCTGTTTCACGCCTGCCGCCGTAACCGTTTGGAATTGCTGCTGGAAATCATCCCATCCAAAGTGGGCGTAGTGGATGATAGCACCACGGCGCGCCTGATAGAGCGGTTTTACGACATCGGCATTTACCCCGATTGGTGGAAGTTGGAACCGATGCAAACCGATGCCGCATGGGCGGCGACCTGCGCTGCGATTACGGCGCGCGATCCTTATGTTCAAGGGATCGTCATCCTTGGCCTTGGGCAATCAGAAAGCGAACTTGCCGCCTCATTCAGACTTGCGGCTAAGTATCCGCTGGTGAAAGGATTCGCTGTGGGCCGTACGATTCATGCGGATGTCGGGGCAGCGTGGATGGCTGGCCGTGTCGATGATGCAACAGCTGTGGCGCAAATGGCGCAGAATTACGCGCGGATGTGTTCATATTGGGATGATGCCCGCGCAATGGGAGAGAATAAATGACCACGATCAGGTTAACCGCAGCGCAGGCTATGGTGCGTTGGCTGTCTGTACAAATGACCGAAGATGGCCATCGGTTCATCGAAGGGGTTTGGGCGATTTTCGGCCATGGCAATGTGGCGGGTCTGGGCGAGGCGCTATATGCGCATCGCGATGCAATGCCCACATGGCGCGGGCATAATGAGCAAACTATGGCCCATGCAGCGATTGCCTATGCCAAGGCGCAAAAGCGCCGCCGCGCGATGGCGGTGACCACGTCGATCGGCCCAGGCGCGCTGAATGTTGTCACAGCGGCGGGCGTGGCCTATGCAAATCGCCTTCCTTTGCTGATTATTCCTGGCGATATTTTTGCCAACCGCGCGCCCGATCCTGTGCTGCAACAGTTGGAAAGCTTTACCGATGGCACGGTATCGGCGAATGATTGTTTCCGCCCTGTCAGCCGTTATTTCGACCGCATTATGCGCCCCGAGCAGATTATGACCGCATTGCCCCGCGCGTTGCGCGTGATGACCGATCCTGCCGATTGCGGCCCTGTGACGCTGGCGTTTTGTCAGGATGTTCAGGCCGAAGCCTATGATTATCCTGCCGTTTTCTTTGAACCCAAGGTCTGGCGCATCCGCCGCCCAGTTTTTGATTTGGATGAATTTAACGCAGCCTTAGCTGCGATCAAAGCCGCGAAAACCCCTGTGATCGTGGCAGGGGGCGGTGTGATTTACGCAGGGGCCGAGGTGGCGCTGGCCGAGTTTGCCAGCGCCCATTGCATTCCCGTAGTGGAAACGCAGGCGGGCAAATCGGCTTTGGCGCATGATCATCCGCAGAACTTTGGCCCCGTCGGCGTGACGGGGGGCGCTGCTGCAAACGCTGTTTGCCGCGATGCCGATTTGGTAATTGGCGTGGGCACGCGGTTCCAAGATTTCACCACGGGGTCGTGGTCATTGTTCCAAAACCCTGCGCGCAAAATTCTGTCGATCAACGTCGCGCCTTATGATGCCTACAAGCATGGCGCCATCAGCCTGACGAGCGATGCGCTCGTGGCGCTGAATGGCCTGACATTGGGACTAGAAGGGCAGACATGGCCCGCCATTGCGCGCCTGCAGGCAGATTGGCAGGTGGCAAAAGATGCCGTAAAGGTCGCGCCAAACCACCTAGGACTGCCGTCCGATATGCAAGTGATCGGCGCTGTGCAGCGCACGGCCACGGCGCAAACATTGGTCATGTCGGCCGCAGGCACAATGCCGGGCGAATTGCACAAAATTTGGGATGCAGTGCCCAGCGGCTATCACATGGAATACGGCTTTTCCTGTATGGGCTATGAAATTGCGGGCGCGATGGGCATAAAAATGGCGCGGCCCGATGCGGATGTGATCTGTATGCTTGGGGACGGCAGCTATATGATGGCCAATTCTGAACTGGCCACAGCCGTGATGATGGGCGTATCTTTCACTGTGGTGATCACCGACAATCGCGGTTTTGGCTGCATTAACCGGTTGCAAAAGGGCACGGGCGGG
>CAMAWZ010000243.1 GCA_945861995.1 Pseudorhodobacter antarcticus | reverse complement strand
GCGGGTCAATGACTAAAACTTGGACGGGGGCTTTGCGCCCCCGCTCTATCCCTCAGCTTTTTTGGATATAAGGTGATGCTATGGCTTCGACAGTGATCAAAGGCGGAACGGTGGTGACGGCGGATTTGACCTATACCGCCGACGTATTGATTGAGGGCGGCAAGATCACCGCCATTGGGCAGGGCTTGACGGGCGATAAAACCCTTGATGCCACGGGCTGCTACATTATGCCAGGCGGTATTGATCCGCATACGCATTTGGAAATGCCCTTTATGGGGACGTATTCATCGGATGATTTTGAAAGCGGCACGCGCGCGGCGCTGTCGGGTGGCACGACCATGGTGGTCGATTTTGTGCTGCCAGCTCAGGGCCAAGGCCTGATGGATGCGGCGCAGATGTGGCACAACAAATCCACACGTGCGCATTGTGATTACTCGTACCACATGGCGGTCACTTGGTGGGGCGAGAAGGTGTTTGACGATATGGCCCTGTCCGTCAAGGCGGGGATGACCAGCTTCAAGCACTTCATGGCCTATAAGGGCGCGTTGATGGTGAATGATGATGAGATGTATCAGTCCTTCAGCCGCGTCGGCGATTTGGGCGGTTTGGCGATGGTTCATGCCGAAAACGGCGATGTGGTGGCAGAGCTGACAGCCAAGTTGATTGCGGCTGGCAATACGGGGCCAGAGGGCCACGCCTATTCCCGCCCGCCGCAGGTCGAGGGCGAGGCGACCAACCGCGCGATTATGATTGCCGATATGGCGGGGGTGCCGCTGTATGTGGTGCATACCAGTTGTGAGGAGGCGCACGAGGCCATTCGCCGTGCGCGCGCGGCGGGCAAGCGGGTGTGGGGCGAGCCGCTGATCCAGCATCTGACGCTGGACGAAAGCGAATATTTCCACCCTGATTGGGACCATGCCGCGCGGCGCGTGATGTCGCCGCCCTTCCGCAATAAACAGCATCAGGATAGCCTGTGGGCGGGGTTGCAATCGGGCAGCTTGTCGGTTGTGGCGACAGATCACTGCGCGTTCACAACCGAGCAAAAGCGCTTTGGCCTGAAATCTTTCGCGCAAATCCCGAATGGGACGGGCGGGCTGGAAGACCGTATGCCGATGCTGTGGACGCATGGGGTGGCCACGGGGCGGCTGACGATGAACGAATTTGTGGCCGTGACCTCTACCAACATCGCCAAAATCCTGAACTGCTATCCGCAAAAGGGTGCGGTTCTGGTGGGGGCGGATGCGGATTTGGTGGTGTGGGATCCTAATGCCAGCAAAACCATTGCGGCCAGCGCGCAGCAATCGTCCATTGATTACAACGTGTTCGAGGGACAAAAGGTGACGGGCCTGCCGCGCTTTACCCTGACGCGCGGGCGGTTGGCATGGGAGGCGGGCACAGTGCACGTGGGCGAGGGACATGGGAAATTTGTCGCGCGCGAGCCGAAGCCCGCGGTGAACCGCGCGCTGAGCCAGTGGAAAGACCTGACCGCGCCGCGGCCTGTCCAGCGGTCGGGTGTGATTGAGGTGGGGGTCTGATGTGAAGGTTGCCCTGATCACCGCAGGCGGGTCTGGTATCGGGGCGGCCTGTGCGCGCCGTCTGGCGGCGGATGGCTATAGCGTTGGGATTCTATCCTCATCAGGCAAGGGCGAGGCGCTGGGCAATGAGCTTGGCGGGTTTGGGGTGACGGGGTCGAACCAAGACCCCGCCGCGCTGCAATCGCTGGTCGATGGGGCGATGGCGCGCTGGGGGCGGGTGGATGTGCTGGTTAACAGTGCTGGCCACGGGCCGCGCGGTCAGCTCTTGGACATTTCCGACGAGGATTGGCTGCGCGGGCAAGAGGTTTATTTTTTGAACGTGGTGCGCCCCACGCGCCTTGTGGCCCCGATTATGGTGGCGCAGGGGGGCGGAGCCATTGTCAATATCTCGACCGCTTGGGCGTTTGAACCCAGCGCGATGTTCCCCACATCCGCCGTGGCGCGCGCGGGACTGGCGGCGTTTACCAAGCTGTTTGCCGATGAGTTCGCCGCCAAAAACGTGCGGATGAACAATGTATTGCCCGGCTGGATCGATAGCCTGCCAAAAACCGACGAGCGTGCGACATCTGTGCCGATGAAGCGATACGGGCGCGAGGAGGAAATTGCGGCGACGGTGGCGTTTCTGGCCAGCGAAGGCGCAGGTTATATCACAGGGCAAAATATCCGCGTGGATGGCGGATTGATGCGGGGGGTGTAGGATGGCGCGCGCTGTGGACAGTGCAGGGTCAAACGCCGCACCCGATATTGGGCGCGGCGCGAGGTTTCGCTTAGGAAGTCGCTTCGGCTTCTGCTTCGCCAGCTTCGTCGTCCAAATCGGCGTCATCTTCAGCTTCGGTAGCTTCTTCTTCAGCAGCTTCTTCTTCAGCAGCGTCTTCTTCAGCAGCGTCTTCTTCAGCTTCGGTAGCTTCTTCGTCCGCTGCGTCAGCTTCGGCAGCGTTGTCATCCATGTTTTCGGCGTCGCCGTCCATCAGGTCAGCCGCGCCTTCTTGGGCAGCTTCCATAGCGGTCTCAACGTCGGTTTGCGCGGTTTCCACGGCGTTTTGCTGGGTTTCCATCATGGTTTCTGGGGTGTCGGACATCTGTTCTCTCCTATTGCAGTACGGCCCAAACTGGCCTCGGCTCACCCTAGACGCGCCGCGCAACAACGGCGTGACGCGGGCGTGACGTTTGGGTCAAGAATTGATGACACTTTTAAGTTAATGCTTTTACAAATGCGTCCACAGCGCGGAATTGCCCATATTTTGCGGGCAGGTCGGGGCAATCAAAACGCGGCGTTTTGTTGGAATGTCCGCCCGATTCAGATCACCGCTTTGAACGCCAAGCCGCGCGCGCCAAATCTTGTGAAAATGCGAAAAGCCCTGCTGTCGGTCATGGACATGACGCGCCCGTTGGCGCAGTTTGTGACAGTAAGATGGCATGACGGGCATATCGCCGGTTATGCCGCCAGCCCACTGCGAAATTCTTTGTCAAAAAGGCCCGTTTTTCATGGCTAATTCCGCCCCAAATCCAGTGATTCAAGCGCGCGATGTGAACCTTGTGTTCCAAACGGCGGATGGGCCTGTTCAGGCGCTAAAAGACGTCAATCTAAGCGTGAACAAAGGTGATTTTGTCAGCTTTATTGGCCCATCGGGCTGCGGCAAGACCACTTTGCTGCGCAGTATTGCCGCACTTGAGGCGGTGACGGGCGGCACATTGACCGTGAACGGGATGACCCCCGATCAGGCGCGGATGGCGCGGGCTTATGGCTATGTGTTTCAGGCGGCGGGGCTGTATCCGTGGCGCACAATTGCGGGCAATATTGCCCTGCCGCTAGAGATTATGGGGTTTTCCAAAGCCGAGATTTTGGAGCGTACCGAGCGCGTGTTGGAACTGGTCGAACTGACGGGTTTTGGCCGCAAGTTTCCGTGGCAGTTATCTGGCGGTATGCAGCAGCGCGCCTCTATCGCCCGCGCGCTGGCCTTTGATGCCGATATTTTGCTGATGGACGAGCCGTTCGGCGCGCTGGACGAGATTGTGCGCGACCGCTTGAACGAGGAATTGCTGAAGCTGTGGGCGCGCACGGGCAAGACGATTGCTTTTGTGACGCATTCGATCCCCGAAGCGGTGTATCTGTCGACCAAGATCGTGGTGATGAGCCCGCGCCCCGGGCGGATTACCGATGTGATTGACAGCACCCTGCCGCGCGAGCGGCCTTTGGATATTCGCGACAGTGCGGAGTTTATCGCCATTGCGCACCGCGTGCGCGAGGGATTGCGGGCGGGGCATGTGGATGTTTGATCGCGCGTCTCGCATAGGGCAGATAGTTGGGGGCTTTGCCCCCACAGCGGCTTTGGCAGATCAAAGCCGCCTTCCCCCAGGATTTTTGTTGGAGTTAGGAAGGCGCGCGCGATGAGCGGGATGATTT
>CAMAWZ010000242.1 GCA_945861995.1 Pseudorhodobacter antarcticus | reverse complement strand
GACCAGCACGGTTCTAACAATGCCCATCGTCACGCGTTGGCTATCGGCGCGATAGGTACACATACAGCGCGCCGCCGCCGCCGTGGCTGGCGTGCGCCTCGGTCACTTGCAAAATCAGCGGGGCCAACGGGGCCTGATGCAGCCAATGGGGCACTTGCGCGCGCAGCACACCCGTCCGCTGCGGAATAGGGCCGTGGTCAGCCCGCGTTTTGCCGCCCTTTCCCGTGATAACCAGAACCAACCGCATTCCCGCGCTATGCGTCCGCAAGATAAAGCTGATCAGCGCTGGCGCCGCCTGATCAAGTGTCATGCCGTGGAGATCGATCCGCGCTTCGGGCAGCAATTTACCACGGGTCATTTTGCCGTGGGTTTTTGCATCCATGCGCAGGGGCGCGTTGGCCAAATTCTGACCGATGCTGGGGGCAATTTGCGCTGCCGACGACATTTTTGCCGCAGCGCCCAATTTAACACCGCGCAGGCGGGATGTATCGGCCATGGGCGGCTTTGGCGCCGTCGGTTTGGGCGGTTCGGGGCTGGTTGGCGCGCTTGGCGCCAGATTGGCCTTTTGCCCTTGCAATGGATTTGCCGTGCGCGCCACAACGCGCCAAAGCTCTTGCTCCTCGGGGTGCAGAATGCGTTTGCGCGGCATCTTAGCTGCCGCTGCCTTGGGGCAGATACTCGTTGGGCAAAAGCTGCACCATCCGCCCGCCATCGCGGATTATTCCAGCAGCATCCCCCGCCTTTGGCCCCGTGCCAAAGAAAATATCTGCCCGCTGCGCGCCCTTAATTGCGCCGCCCGTATCTTGGGCAATCATTAGGCGATTTAGCGGGTTTGCGCCCGATTTTTCCAGCCACACAGGCGCGCCAAGCGGCACAAAGCTGGGATCAACAGCGATAGACCGCATCGCCGTGATTGGCAGGCTCATTGCGCCAATGGGGCCATCTTCGGGCCTCAGGCCTTTGATTTCACGAAAAAAAACGTAAGACGGGTTCACATTTAGCAAGTCATTGCCAATAATCGGGTTTTTTTGCACATAGGCCCGAATGGCCTGCGCAGACATCTGGTGTTCCTGCAGCGCCCCGCGCCGCACCAATTCTTGCCCGATCGAGGTATATGCATGCCCGTTTCGCCCAGCATACCCCACACGCATAACGCTGCCATTGGGCAAGGAAACGCGGCCAGACCCCTGTATTTGCAGGAAAAACGCATCAACGGGGTCTTCAATCCACGCCAGTTCCAGACCCCTGCCCCGCAGCGCGCCGCCTTCAATACGTTCGCGCGTTAGAAACTGCTGACCATCCACCAGTTCCTTGGGGCGGGCATAAATCGGCTGGGTAAACCTAGCGGTTTTGGTTTTAGACCCCTTTAATTCAGGCTCGAAATAGCCGGTGAAAAGCGCTGGCGGCTGACCGATTAAGGTGGGACGAAACAGCATTTCAAAAAACGCACGGGCCGAGGCGGGGCTTTGCCCTGCTGTCGCCGCAAGTTTGCAAATTGGGCTCCAAATCGGGCCTTCCAGCCGTGCGCAACTGTTTCGAAACACTGTCAACGCGGCAAGATGATCATCGGCCTGCCACCCTGCCAATGCGGAAAACGGCAGGTTTTGCGCCTGTGCGGGCAGCCCTGCCGTCATTATCCAAACAGCCAAAAGGGCAGCACGCATTCGTCTCCTATCAGTCGCTGGTGGCGACCAATTGCCAGTTCGGGTCATTGCTACCCAAGACGCGGGCAAAACTCCAGACATCGCGTTGGCGCTTCACCTCGTCGGGCGATCCTGAAATCACCGCACCAGATGCATCTTTGGTCACGGCGGTCAATTCACCCATAAAGCGCACCGTCACTTCGGCGGTTTTGGTCGCTGCGTCATATTCGGCGTCATGCAGCACAATTTCGCGCAAACCGACAAATTCGGCCTTGGTTACAAGCCCCTGCGAAGTGCGCTGATCAATCGCGCCCTGAAAGCTGTCGGCGACCTCGTCAGACAGAAAGGCGCGCACGCCAGATATGTCGCCGCGTTCATAGGCCATAAGAATCATCTCATAAGCCCCGCGCGCGCCGCGTAGAAATTCCGAAACGGTGAAATCACGCTCTTGCGATTTAATCTGGCTTAGAGCGCGCGCAGACGCAGACCCTTCGGGCGCATGATCGAGGATGTCTTGATCAACACCGCCTTCGATCACCTCGAATTTGGATTGCCGCGCAGCGGGTGCGGGCTGCATTGGAACGGGCGGCTTTTCAAAGCCTTCACGCGTGCCCAAAACCGAACGCAGCTTAATAATCAAGAAAACTGCAACAGCGGCCAGAACGATGATTTGGAGCATTGAGTTACCCATTTATGCCTCGGGTTAAGAAAACTTGTCCCTTATGTAGGCAGGCGACCTGCCCAAGTCCAGTTGTTGCGGCGAATTTGTCCCATCCAAATGCCGCTGCACGCATTGAGATATGGCCTTTTCCCTGCTAACAAGGGCAAAATTCACAGAGGAGAGGCTGATATGGCCGAGGAAACCACCGCAGCGCCGCAGATAAAAATGTCCGTTCTGGCGCAATATATCCGCGAGATGTCCTTTGAAAACGCTGTTTCCATGAAAGGAATGACTTCGACCGAAGTGCAGCCAGATATCCAAGTATCGGTCAGCATCGATGGGCGCAAGCGTGCAACCGAAAACCAATATGACGTGGTGACAAAGTTTAAAATTACATCGAAAAATAAAACCAGTGGCGAGCCTTTGTTCGTACTCGAACTGGATTACGGCGGCGTTTTCAACATTGAAGGCGTGCCACAAGACCAGATGCACCCGTTTTTGCTGATCGAATGCCCGCGTATGCTGTTCCCGTTTGTGCGCAGGATCGTGTCGGATGTAACGCGCGATGGCGGCTTCCCGCCGCTCAACCTAGACACGGTGGATTTCTTGGCGCTGTATCGCGCAGAGCTTGCCCGCCGCGCGGCACAGCCAAGCGGCAACGCATAAAGTTTCGCGCGGCGCAGCCAAGCGGCAACGCTTAAGGCTTCGCGCGCTGCGCCCAGATCGAGGCGTCGCCCAGTTTGGCGATGAATTCAATATGTGCCTGCGCCTCGTCTTCGGTGATCCGCAGCGGCAATGGCGCGGGGCGCGGGCCAACTTTACGGCTGGGGATTGGCGCAGGCCCCGCCGCAACGCTCTGCGGCGAAAGCGTTAAGTCTGGCTGCCGCCCGCCCACCAATTCCAAATAAACTTCGGCCAAAATCTCGCTGTCCAGCAGCGCGCCGTGTTTTGTGCGAGCCGAATTATCCACGCCAAATCTGCGGCACAGCGCATCTAGCGAATTTTGCGCGCCTGGGTATTTCACCCGCGCTATCGCCAACGTATCGGTCGCGCGGGCCATTGGAATGATGGGGCGGCCCGCGCCGCGTAGTTCATGGTTCAAGAACTTCATATCAAAACTGGCGTTGTGAATCACCAACTGGCTATCGCCGATAAAGTCCAAAAACGCCTGCGCGATATCTTTAAACACGGGCTTGTCAGACAGAAACTCGCGGCTTAACCCGTGCACTTGAAACGCCCCTTCGGGCATATCGCGCTGCGGGTCGATGTATTGGTGATAGACCTTGCCCGTGGGCAGATGGTTCAGCAGTTCGACCGCGCCAATTTCCACCAGTTTATCGCCTGCCTCTGGGTCAAAGCCTGTGGTTTCGGTATCCAGCACAATCTCACGCATCTTTGGCCCCTTCGTTTTGGCTGCGGATTTCTGCCAATATGCGCCCGATTTCAGCAGTGACATATTCGACTGATTGCGTTTCCACCACCCAAGTGGCGCGCGCGCGCTTTTCTACATTGGGCATTTGTTTGGACAGAATCATCTGAAAATCTGCCTCAGACAAGCCGCGCGCCAGAACGCGGCGGCGCTGTTCTTGCGGCGATGTGGTCACAACAATAATCCCGTCGCACAGCGTGTCTGCGCCAATTTCAAACAGCAGCGGGATGTCTAACGCGATGA
>CAMAWZ010000241.1 GCA_945861995.1 Pseudorhodobacter antarcticus | reverse complement strand
CCCCGAAATTTTGGGCGTGGATTTCGCCCAAATCAGCGCGAATGAATGGCTGGTGCGGCACAAACCCTATACCCGCGTCCAGATGCGCTTTTTTGCCATCAATGCCGATGCAGACAGCGCAGCGCAGCTTGGGTGCAAGGCAGGCGATGCGCTGCTGACGGTCGAGCGGACGACATGGCTGGATGATGCGCCCATCACCACAGTTCAGGCCATTGCCGCGCCAGGCTATGTGCTGGCAAGCAAAAGCTAGGGCCAAATCTCCTACAGGATTTCGGATTTGGGTATTTGAGATTGTGCTTTTGGCCCAAAGGCCAGATTGATCCAATTGCCCGCAAAAATGACCGCGCCGCCTGCAATAACAAAGGGGTCAACGGCCTCGCCATAGGCGAAGGTGCCCACAAGTGCGATCAGCGGCAGGCGAATGAAATCTATCGGGAAAATAAAGCTGGCAGGGGCCAGCGATAGGGCCGTTGTCAGGCAAAGATGCGCCGTCACCCCCGTCACGCCAATCAGCGCCAGCCAAGGCAGGGTTTGCGCGTTTGGCAGTGTCATATCGCCGTCATGCCCTGCGATGATCAGGCCAAAGGTCAGTTGCATAACTGTCAGCCAGAATAAGATAGAGACAATGGTTTCAGCGCGGGTTAGCGATTTGGTCATCAGCGCAGTTACGGCAAAAAAGAACCCGCAGGCTATGGCGGCCAAAGTGCCTGCGTTTAGGGTGCCAAAATCAGGGCGGGTGACGATAAGAATCCCCGCAAATCCCAGTGCCGCCGCCATCATGCGCGGGGCCGTCAGCTTTTCGCCAAACACCAGCGGGGACAGCAGAATAATCCAAATGGGCGACGTAAATTCCAACGCGAAAACCTGCGCCAAGGGCACGGTCATCATCGCATAAAACCACAGGTTTTGGCCCGTGAAATGCAGCACATTGCGATAAAAATGGCGCTGGATGCGGTTTGCGCGAATATCGCCAAGCCGCCCTAGCGCGGCTGCACCCACCACCACTAAAACCATACTGATGGCAGAGCGGTAGGTCATCACTTCGAATGTATCAAAGGTGCCCTCCAATTCGCGCACGGCTATGGCAATTATGGAAAAGGATGCGATGGATCCCAGCATCCAAAGCACGGCGGCCACGGGGCGAATGGGCGCGTCTGTTTGGGCTGCCAAGGTCATGGCAAATCCCTCAGCGCGGGTGGTTTTGGCCCGCCATAGGCCCAATCCAAAAGTTCCACCGTATGCACCAGAGGCACGCCCGCCGCAGCCCCAATTTGCATCATGCAGCCGATGTTACCTGCCGCGATGATTTGCGGCGATGTGGCCATCAGGGTAGACACTTTGCGCGCCTGCAACTGCGCGCTGATGTCGGGCTGCATCAGGTTGTAGGTGCCAGCCGATCCGCAGCACAAATGGTTGTCTTGCGGCTCAACTACTGTGAAACCTGCGCGGACAAGAAGATCTTTTGGCGCGGATCTAATCTGCTGGCCGTGCTGCAGGCTGCACGCCGCATGATAGGCCACGCGCAGGTTTTGGGGGGCATTTGCAGGCAGATCGCGGGCAGGCAGATCCATTTGGGCCAAAAACTCGGTCACATCGCGGGCTAGGGCGGCGATGGTGGCGGCATCCTGCGCAAGATCGGAGCGGGCAAACATATGGCCGTAATCTTTAACAGTCGTGCCGCAGCCTGATGTATTGATGATCACCGCGTCCAGCCCCGCGCCCTGCGCCTCGCGCGTCCAAGCGGTAATGTTGGCGCGGGCCGAGGTGCGGGCCATATCCTGTTTGCCCATGTGGTGGGTCAACGCGCCGCAGCATCCTGCGCCGCGCGCCACCACCACCTCGCAGCCAAGGCGGCGCAGCAGGCGGATTGTTGCATCGTTGATGTCTGTGTTCAGCGCTTTTTGCGTGCAGCCCGTCAGCAGCGCCACGCGAAAACGGCGCGCGCCGATGGCGGGAAAGACTTGCGGCGCATCATTGGGGCTGGGGGCGGGCAGGCGGGCGGGGGCCATCGCCAGCATCGCGCGCAGCCGCGCATCTGGCAGCCACCGCGCCAAGGGCCGCGCCAGCAGTGCCGCCCGCAGCGCCAGACGAAAGCGGGCGGGATAGGGGATAACCCGCGCCAACACCCCGCGCAAGATGCGGTCAAACCACGGGCGGGAATAAGTTTTTTCCACGTGCACCCGTGCCATATCGATCAGGTGCATATAATCTACACCGCTGGGGCAGGTGGTGGTGCAGGCAAGGCAAGACAGGCAGCGGTCAATATGCAGCGCGGTTTTGGCATCGGCATCGCGTCCCGTTTCCAGCATATCTTTGATAAGATAAATCCGCCCGCGCGGGCTGTCGAGTTCGTCACCCAAAACCTGATAACTGGGGCAAGTCGCGGTGCACAGCCCGCAATGTACGCACGCGCGCAGGATTTTGTTTGCCTCGGCCAGGCTTGGGTCGGCTAATTGCTGCGGGGTAAAGAAAGTTTGCATCAGATAATACCTCTGGCAAAGCGGCCATGCGGGTCAAACTGGGCTTTGAGTGCGGCCGATAGGGCGCTGACCTGATCCGATTGCGGGGCAAAGGGTGCGGCTCCTATCCCGCGCAGCTTTATCGCCGCGCCGCGCCCATGTACGGCTGCGCGCACGGCATCATTCGCACCTGCGGGCAGGGCCAGCCACACCAGACCGCCGCCCCAATCATAGACCGCATCGCGCAAGCCATCTCCGCCAACAGACGTAAGGATTGCCGCCACAATCCCCGCCGCATCGGTTGGCAAAGCCGACAGCCGCCAGATATCGCCCGCCCGCCCGTGCAGGGCGGCAACATCGCGGATAGCTGCCCAAATTGCGGCGCTTGCCCCGCCCTCAACCACGGTGCAATCCAGCCCCGCGCGCAGCTTGCCCGCGCGGTAGACCACCGACCCCGCCATCCCTTCCAGCCTGATATAGCTGCGCCCGCACGCCCGCGCCGCCCCCGAAATATCATAGGGCGATCCAAGCGCGGCGCGCAGAGCGGCAAGCCCTGCCGCATCATCAAGGGTGTCCAGCACCAGCGTAACCTCGGCCTCTGGTATAGATTGCACTTTCAGCGAGACTTCGGTCAAAACGCCCAAAGTGCCGAAACTGCCCGCCATCAGTTTGACCAAATCATAGCCTGTGACGTTTTTCATCACCCGCCCGCCGCTGGACATGGCCACGCCGTGCCCATCGACAAAGCGCACGCCCAGCATTGCATCGCGCGCGGCCCCGCCTTGCACACGGCGCGGGCCGCAGGCATTGAACGCCGCAACACCGCCAATGGTGGAAACCCCATCCCGCCCCAAAAGCCCGCGCAAATCCGGCGGCTCGAACCCAAGGCGCTGGCGCTCGCCCGCAAGTAGGGCGCTTATCATGGACACAGGCGTGCCCGCCTGAACCACCAAGGTCAGCGCGGCAGGTTCATACAGGGTGACACCCGATAGGCCCGATATATCCAGCACGTCGCCCTGCGCATTGCCAATCATCCGCGTGCCGCCGCCCTTTGGCAGAAGTGGCGCTGTGGCAGATGCAACGGCTTCGCACAGATCGCCCTCGCTGCGCGGCGAAATCATGCGTCCTGCCCCCGCCGCGCCGCGCTGGCGGCCAAAGGGAATACTTTTGCGGGGTTCAAAAGCCAGTTCGGATCGAACACATCTTTGACGCGCATCTGCGCCTCTAGATCAGCGGGGGTGAATTGCACGGGCATCAGATCGCGCTTTTCCAGCCCAATGCCATGTTCGCCTGACAGGCAACCGCCGACCTGGACGCACAGCTTTAAAATCTCGGCGCCCAGCGCCTCGCATTTGGCCAGATCGCCGTCTTTGTTGGCGTTATACAGGATCAGCGGGTGCATATTGCCGTCGCCCGCATGAAACACATTGCCCACGTCCAACCCATATTCCGCCGACAATTCGCCAATGCGGCGCAGGACAAAGGAGAGTTGAGACACAGGAATCGTGCCATCAAGGCACATATAATCGCCCATTTGCCCCATCGCGCCAAAGGCGCTTTTGCG
>CAMAWZ010000240.1 GCA_945861995.1 Pseudorhodobacter antarcticus | reverse complement strand
TGGGCGATCTTGGAATCGAACCAAGCATGAGTCGCCTCGGCGGAGTTACAGTCCGCTGCCGCACCTTGCAGCATATCGCCCACTGCGGCTGTGAATAGACAAGGAGCGTTGGGGCGTCAAGGCATATTGCGGGATATATTTTGGGCTTTGTGCTTGCGCGCGGCGCGAAATTCGCTTCAAGGTTTTGCCAGTGAAAAAGCCAAAGGTTTGCGGATGTCGGGCGATAAAAAACCAAGCTGGGTTGTGGACAAGGAACGGGCCAAGCGGGCCGAGGCGCGCGAAACAGTATGGCTGTTTGGCCTGCACGCGGTGCGCGATGCGCTGGGCAACCCGGCGCGCGAAAAGCTGCGCCTTGTGGTGACCAAGAACGCGCTGGATAAGTTGGAAGATGCCGTGGTGGCCAGTGGTTTGGCCCCCGAACTGGCCGATCCGCGCCGTTTTGACGTGCCCATTGATGAGGGCTCTGTGCACCAAGGCGCGGCTTTGGAAGTGCGCGCGCTGCATTGGGGAAGCCTTGCCGATATAGCTATATCAGGCGCGGGCGATCCGCTGCTGGTGCTGCTTGATCGCGTGACAGACCCGCATAATGTGGGCGCGGTTTTGCGCAGCGCCGAGGTGTTCGGCGCGCGGGCCGTGATTGCGCCCCGCCACCATTCCGCCCCCGAATCGGGCGCGCTGGCCAAAACCGCCAGCGGCGCATTGGAACGCCAGCCGTATCTAAAGGTTACCAATCTGGCCGATACGATGCTGGAACTGAAGGAGATGGGATACACGATGGTTGGCCTTGATGGCACGGGCGATGTTGATCTGGGCGCGGCGCTGGCCCCGCTGCGAGGCCGCCCGCTGGCGCTGGTGCTGGGGGCCGAAGGGCCAGGCCTGCGCGAGCGGACGCGCGAGACCTGCGATATCATCGCGCGCATCCCCTTTGCGGGCGAGTTTGGTAGCCTGAACGTGTCTAACGCCGCCGCTGTGGGCCTTTATGCGGCGAAAACCCGCTGAGCGCCTCACGTTATTGCGAGGGGCGGGCGTGGGGGCTTTAACGCTTGGTTAACCGACCTATCTATCAGCAAGATATGGGCTGGAACTCTCATGTCCTTTGTTACTGTCCCTCGTTCCACACCTTTGCGCCCCCAAAACGCCGCAAACGCGTTTAGGGGGCGCTTTTTTCCAAATGGGGCCACTATGAACGATGATATTGCTGCAATTGTGACATCGGTGAAGACCATTGCCGTGGTGGGTTGGTCGCCCAAGGAAGACCGCCCAAGCCACCGCGTGGCGCGGTTTTTGCTGTCGAAAGGCTACCGCGTGTTTCCCGTGAACCCTGGCCAAGCGGGGCAGGATGTGGGGCTATCGGCCCCCGTGGCCGCCAGCCTGTCGGATGTGGGCGAGCGTATTGATATGGTCGATATTTTTCGCCGCAGCGAAGAAGTGTATGGCGTGGTGGAGGAAGGGCTGGCGATTGGCGCATCGGTGATCTGGATGCAGCTTGGCATTGAAGACGCTAAGGCTGCGGCATTGGCCCGCGCCCAAGGGGCCAAGGTGGTGATGAACGCCTGCCCCGCGATTGAGATACCGAAGTTAGGGCTGTAACGCCGCCTTTGCGACAAACCCCGCCAAATCGCCATAGCCCGTGGCGCGGCGTTCATAGGCCAGCCCGAGCCGCCGCGCGCAGTCTTGCGCCTTCTCATTCAAAGCGGGGTCATCCGTTTGCGCCTGATAGATCAGCCGCGTGTAATTGCCAAAATACATATCGCGCAACTGCGGATGGCGATCCAGCCCCATGGGCCGCCAGACAAAGGCATCAAACTGGCGCACCAGAAAATCGGTCAGGAAAAAGGCGGTCATGTCGGCGTCACCGCGCGCTGCGAAATCGTCATTGCCCTGATAGAAGCTATAGCAATGCGGGCCTGCGATCATTTGCACGCCCAAACGGTCACATTCCGCCTGCAAAAGCCCACCCGTGCCGCAATCGGCGTATAGGATATAGATGGCGGCGTAATCCGCCCGCTTTGCTTCGACCATCGCGGTGACGGCAGGGGTGATTTGGTCGGGGTACAGATGCAGCTTTGCGGGCAGGCAGTGCAGGTCTAGGTGATCCCATCCCCCTGCCCTTTTCACCGCCAAAACTTCATGCGCCAGCGCCCCGCAGGCGATCAGCAGAACGCGGCCCGTGGTGGCCTGTGGGGCAGTATCCGCAAACCCCGCCTCGGTCAGCGCGGTATCATCTGGCAGGCCTAGCGCCACAAAGTCGCCCGCAAGGTGACAGCTGCGATCAGCGCAATCAGCCCCATCACCGCCAGCGGCAGCCCCAGCGCCTGCATCCCCAGCAATGTGAGGGCTGCTGCGATGATGACAAAAGCAATCATAGATAGGAAATGCGTCAGTGGCATGATGTGTCTCCCGTTAGGGGGAATGTAGGGGGTTTTTGGGGGAATGGAAGGGGGGATTGTAGCAATCTAACTATCTGAGTAGGGTGCGCAAACACACGCTTAAGTAGTAACAGGGGTTGGGAAAACCAAAATGTCGCCTGACACAATCCGAATGGCACTTCTAGCAAATGGCTACTTTCCCCGTGAGTTGCCAACCGCGTTCACTACATCCGACTTCGGGAAGCACTCGTCTGCGATCATCAACGAATGGCAGGTAAACAAAGTCTTTGCAATAAAGAGCGCTGGAAAAATCAAGGGTAAGAAGAAACGCAATGGCTATTCTTTCGAGCTAAAGGACACCGAACCTGAAGTGATTTCAAAACCCAAGAAGGGCTATGAAAGGAGAAATTTCCATATTACCCATCCTGTTCCCCAAGCATTGCTGTTTAAGGAAATTTCACAAAATTAGCCCAAGATTCAACTTTGGCTCGCGCGGGCCGAGTTTTCAGGCGACCGAATAGAAGCCTCACCAATGCACGAAAGAGGATTGAGGGAGATCAACTTTCCCAGCCACCGCGCGAGGACGGCCTTTTTGGCGGCGACCTCAGACTGGATCGTAAAAACCGATATTTCATCGTTCTACCCTTCAATTTACACTCATTCGATCACTTGGGCGGCTTATGGGAAAGAGAACGTAAAAGCTGATTTAAACAAATATAAAGGAACGCTGGCGGATAGAATGGATCAGTTGGTAAGGAATTGTAATCGAAACCAGACTATTGGAATTCCTATCGGCCCTGAATCTTCACGCATCCTCGCAGAAGTCATTTCTGCGAGGATAGACTCTTCGCTAAGTGGCCACTTCAAAGACCTTAATAAAATGTCAATTGACAGACTTCAAGATGATTGGACAATAGGAACCCAGTCTTTAGAAAAGGCAGATAAGGTCTTGGCAAGAATAAGAGGTGCTTATCGTGAGTTTGGCCTAGAAATAAACGGAAGCAAAACTTCGATCGAGCATGTATCCGACAATGTTGAAAAAACATGGCTCTCTGAACTTCGTGCATTTTCCACGCCGAGTGGCGTGGAGCTTAGTGGCAGCAAACTCGAAGAGTTTCTTACCGTTTCTATTCGTTTACACACCGAAAGTAAAATCTCTGCAGTGATGAATTATACGCTTACATTGTTAGGGTCAAAAAGGTCGTGGGGAGATGATGTGAACGCTGTCGAGTCGTTTCTTTTGAAAGCTGCAGCGATAGCACCTGCGTCCCTAGATAAAATTTGTCGAATTATCCTTAATGTTTCGCACTCGACAAATGCAATTTCAAAGAATCGAATAGCTGCTCGGTTTAACGAACTTGCCGCTCGATACATGGAAAATGGATTTCAATTCGAGGTTATTTGGCTACTCTGGTGCATCCGCGTATTGCGGAAGTCGATCCAAGACAAGCGAATACTAAAAAATGTGGATAACTTGAAGTCTAGCGCTATAGGGTTGATCCTATTGGACATGAATAGCCTAGGCCTCGTCAGGGGTAAGCTACCAATCTCCGACTGGGAAGCAATGCTAACAGAAAGTCGGGTTTTATCTGATTGGACATGGCTACTCGGTTACGAGGGGATTAGGCATGGCTGGTTGAAAGATACTAAGAATTTG
>CAMAWZ010000239.1 GCA_945861995.1 Pseudorhodobacter antarcticus | reverse complement strand
CACGGTCAGCGTGATGGCAAACCATGCCAGCGGCGCGATGGGCGGCGCAGAGGCAAATAGGCCCAGCATCGCCGCCGCCATAAGGGCAGATGCCGCCGTCACCATAACCCCGCGCTGGGCGGGGAACCTTTCGGCCAGCCAGCCAAGTGCGGGGTCTTGCACCACATCAATCAGCCGCAGCAGGGCCAGCACACCGCCCAGCGCCGCCAATGACACGCCGTATTCATCCACAAAAAACTTGGGCGCATGGATGTAAATCGGCAGCCCCGCCGCCGCGATCATCGCCGCAAACAGCGGCCAAGGGACAAGGCTGCGCCCCGCAGTGGCAGAGGGGCTGCGCATCACTTCGACACCTCGGTTTCAGGCGCGGGGGGTAGCGGATTATACCGCGCGCCTTTCAGCTTTAGCTTTAGCGCCTGCCAATAGATCAGCGCCACCACCCGCCGCGCGCCAAAGGGGCGGCGCAGCATCATGCCCAAAATGCCAAAGCTGGTTAGGGGGGCCAAATGGCCTGTCAGCGTGGCAATCAGTCCGCCGTCACTGCCCGCGCTATAATCAATCCAAATGCCGATTTTCGCATCGCTGATGTCAAAGCGAAATCTATAGCCGCCCTGCACAGGTTGAAAGGGCGAGACGTGGAAGATTTTCGTGGCGTGCAAGTGATCTTCGCGTGTGATCGCGCCGTGATCATCGCGGTGACACAGATAAGAATGACGCTCGCCAAAAGTATTCGACACTTCGGCAATCACCACGCGCAAGCCGCCCTGCCAGTCATAACACAGCCAGAATGATACGGGGTTGAACACGTGGCCCAAAACGCGCGGCTGGGTCAGCAGCAAAATCTTGCCCGTAACCGCCAAATCATGCGCGGCCAGAACTTGCCGCACCCACGCCAGCCCCGTGCCTGCCTTTGGCGCGCCGCCATGATCGCGGTCTTGCACTGATGTAACATTGGCGCGGTTGCGCGAAAACAGCCACGGCCCGCGCGCCGCGCTTTCGGGGTTTATCAAAACATAATCAATGCCATAGCGAAAGGCATTGGCTATGGCGCCCTTGCGTCCATGATAAGTTTGGCCGCGCAGATGCAGGGGCGGCCCATGATGCGGCACCACTTGCGTCATGCATCAACCTGCGCTGTATCACGCTCGGCCATGGCTTGCGCCACATCCCATGCGCTAGAGATACCATCTTCGTGAAAGCCATTTTTCATCCACGCCCCGCAAAACCAAGTGTTCCCCGTGCCATTGGCGGCGGCTATGGTTTTCTGCGCCGCCAATGCGGCCAGATCATAGACGGGGTGGTGAAAGGTTTCTTGATCATAGATCAGTTCTTGGCGAATGGATTTAGTGCAGTTCAACGTGACAAACAGCGGGTCGTCCTTTGGAATGGGTTGCAGCGAGTTCATCCAATACGTCAGATCGATCTTATCCTGAGGGCCATTGTTGCCCTCGACATATGACCAGCTTGCCCAGCATTTGCGCGATTTGGGCATCATGCGATCATCGGCGTGTAAAACCATCTCATTGGGTTGATAGCGCACAGCGCCCAGTGCTGCGCGTTCCGCTGGCGTGGCATCGGCCAGCATGGCAAGCGATTGGTCGGAATGCGACGCCATCACCACTTCGTCAAATTGTTCCCACGCGCCGCCTGTGGCTTGCACCTGAACGCCGCCACCCACGCGGCGCACGCCCTGCACGGGGGCGGACAAGCGAATATCAACGCCTTGGCGCGCAAGTTCGGCTTGCAGGCGCATCACATATTGAATCGATCCACCCTGCACTGTGTACCATTGGTGCTGGCCAGACAGTTGCATCAAATGGTGGTTTTGAAAGAACGTCACCAAGGCGTCAGCGGGAAAATCCAAAATACCCTTGGTTGGGGTTGACCAGATCGCCCCCGAAAACGGCAAGATATAGTAATCGCGGAAATACGGGCCCGTGCCCAAAGCGTCCAAAAGGCCGCCAATGGTCATGCCGTGCCGCAAGGTTTTCGCGGCGTTTTTGTTGAAATGCAAAATATCGCGCAACATTCGCAGATAGGCTGGCGAGAGGATATTGCGGCGCTGCGCGAAAAGAGTGTCCAAACTATGCAGGGCATATTCCAGCGCCCCGCCGCGCGCGGACAAACCAAAGCTCATGTTGCTTTCCACCACAGGCACGGCCAGCTTTTCAAACAGCGCCACCAGATGCGGGTAATTGACGCGGTTGTACACGATGAAACCCGTGTCCACGGGTTGATCGCCGCGCTTGCCCGCCAACACGGTGCGGGCATGGCCGCCCAAGCGCGGCGCGCCTTCAAACAGCACAACCGCATTGCCATTTGCCAAAAAATGCGCGGCAGACATGCCCGAGATACCGCCCCCGATAACAGCAATGCGTTTTGGCGGGCGGTCAGAGGTTTCGAAGGGCATAGGTCGTCCTGATTCTGGTGTTGAAATGGCGGTTGTAAGTCATACGGCTTAGGGACTGTCTTGGATCAGATACAGAATATGCAAAAAATCTTTGCATTTGTGTTCGCAGCCAGTGATCCAATCGCACAGGTGTAACGTAAATTGAACATGTTACTTGACGCACACCCATGGCATAATGCCTATACGCCTAGAAAGACGTCCTTGCAGCCAATGCTGCAGGCGGCTAGCGCTGGGTGCAAAGGGTATTCGGTCTTGGCAAATAAGGTGGGTAACGTGGCCAACGGGCAGGAAATGGGCGTAGGCCCTGATTTTGCAGGTCTGATGTTGGCGGTGCGCGACAAAGCCGACCGCGCCGCTTATGGTGTTGTGTTTTCGCATTTTGGCCCCCGCGTGAAGGCATTCTTGATGAAATCAGGATCGGATGCCGCCTTGGCCGAAGAATTGGCGCAAGATGTCATGGTAACTGTCTGGCACAAATCGGCGCAGTTTGACCCCGCCCGCGCCAGCCTGTCGACTTGGATTTTCACAATTGCCCGAAATCGGCGGGTTGATTATTTCCGCCGCGCCCGCCGCCCCGAACCCGAAGATCTGGATTGGGGCGCATCCGAAGAACCCGACGCGGCTGATATTTATCAAACCGCCGAGGAAACCCGCCGCCTTGGTGCGGCCCTGTCCACCCTGCCAGAACCCCAGCGCGCGCTGATTGAACGCGCTGATTTTGGCGATCTGTCACACAGCGAAATTGCGGCCCAAACGGGGCTACCGCTGGGAACCATCAAATCGCGCATCCGCTTGGCCCTAGAGCGGCTGCGCCAGAATATGAATTAGGCAAAGATCATGACGATAAAGCACCACCTTAACGATGATTTATTGATGGCCTACGCGGCTGGCACCCTGTCCGAGGCGTTTAGCCTTGCTGTCGCAACCCATATCTCGCTGTGCGATGATTGCCGCGCGGCCCTTGCAGCATACGAGGCGATGGGCGGGGCGATTTTGGATGGAGGCGATGATCTGGCCCCAATGTCTGATGATGCGTTGGCCCGCGCGATGGCGCGCCTTGATATGCCTGCGCCAATTGCGGCCCCGAAAATGCCAAAACACGCCGTTTTGCCTGCGCCCTTGCAACATTATGTCGGCACAGACCTGTCGGCGATTAAATGGCGCAAATTGGGCATGGGCGTGCGTCAGGCCATTTTGCCAACCAAGGGCAAGGGCGGATCGGCCCGTCTTTTGCACATTCCTGCAGGCCAAGCCGTGCCAGACCACGGCCATCGTGGCATGGAACTGACATTGGTTTTGAAAGGCGCATTTCGCGACGAATCTCAGCATTTCGCGCGCGGCGATATTGAAATAGCAACCGAGGCGGACGAGCATACCCCCGTAGCGATGAGCGACGAGGATTGCATCTGCTTGGCCGTCACCGATGCGCCTTTGCGGTTTAATGCGCTGATCCCACGCCTGATGCAGCCGATTTTCCGGATTTAGGTATGATGCACATCCGCCCTATTTCGCATGACGACCGCCCCGCATGGGAGCAACTCTATTCAGGCTATGCAGCGTTTTATAACGTCACCCAAACCGCCGAAATGCGGGCAAGGGTCTGGTCGTGGCTGATCGACCCC
>CAMAWZ010000238.1 GCA_945861995.1 Pseudorhodobacter antarcticus | reverse complement strand
TTTCGGGCGTGCGTTGGACACGGCGGCCAGAAACGTCGATTTGCCCGCATTGGGCAGGCCAACAAGCCCTGCATCTGCGATCAGTTTCAGGCGCAGCCAAATAGTGCGCTCGATCCCTTCCTGCCCCGGATTGGCGCGGGCGGGGCTGCGGTTGGTGGATGATTTGAACGCCAAGTTCCCCCAGCCGCCATTGCCGCCCCGCGCCAGTTGTACGCGCTGGCCCACAGTGACCAAATCGGCAATCACCGTTTCTTCATCTTCGTCCAAAATCTCGGTACCCACGGGCACGCGCAAGATGATGTCATCGCCCGTCTTACCCGTGCGCTGCTGGCCCATACCGCCTTGGCCAGATTTGGCAAAGAAATGCTGCTGGTAGCGAAAATCAATCAGAGTGTTCAGCCCCTCCACTGCCTCGGCCCACACACTGCCGCCATTGCCGCCATCGCCGCCATCGGGGCCGCCAAATTCGACAAACTTCTCGCGCCGAAACGACACGCAGCCCGCCCCACCGCCGCCCGAGCGGATATAAACTTTGGTCAGGTCTAGGAACTTCATGGGGTTTGGCTTTCGGTTAGGATTTATGGGCGATAGCGCATTAGCAGCCAAGTCTCAAGGCATCGCCTTGGGGGGGCGCACCCCACGAAAAGCCATCCCCCGCATGGGCAACAGCCCGCGTGGCGGTAAAGGCGGCCAAGGATAGCTGCCCAATTGGCGCACGACGTCCCATTGGCTGAAAATGTGAAGCAGCGCTGGCGCATCATCACCGATCATTACGCGATACATAAGCCGCGCCGATGTAAGCTGGGCGCGGGTCGTGTGGTATCCCTTAATCCAGCTTTTTCACATATGTCCATGTCGGCACCCGCGCCCCGCGCGCCACCGAAAAGGTTTCAGCATCACCAAGATAGGCAAAGCCCGAATTGGTCAGCACCCGCGCCGATGCGGCATTGTCCTGAAACACTTCGGCAAACAAGGTGCGGCAGGATTGCGGGTTGGCGGCGATCAGGGCCTGCACGGCTTCGGATGCGATACCCGTTTTCCAAAAGGCAGGGGCCACCCAATAGCTGACTTCGGATTGCCCCGCCGCCCCGTTTCCCGTTTTGGCGCGCGCGCCGCAATCCATGCGTTTTAGGTTAATCACGCCCAACACTTCGGGCAGGCCCGTGGCCGACCCGTCCATCACCCAAACATCTTCATCCAAGCGGGGGGTCATGGCACGGGCAACAAAAGCATCGGCCGCGCCGGGGGGCAAGGGATGGGGAATGGAATGCGTGCCCAGCGCGACGCGGGCGTCGCTGGAATAGTGGGCAATCAGCCCCACGTCCGATTTGCGCGCGGCGCGCAAAATAAATCGGCCCGCAGCAATTTCACCCAATTGGGCGGTATTGATCATATCCAAAACCATGGCTCCCTCCGAGCAGCGCATGTGGGGCACGCCACCCAACTCATTTGGGGGGTAATGCTCAAGATTTCAATCTGCGCGCGAACCCAAAAATGTCAAAGGGGCCGGCGCTTGCGCCGACCCTTTACACGTCAATTGTAAAAGTTCGGCTACTCGGCTGCCTTCACCTTTGGCAGAACCGAAATAAACGTGCGGCCTTTGAAACCCTTTTTAAAGGACACATGGCCTTCGACTTTGGCGAACAGGGTATGATCAGTGCCCATGCCAACGCCTTCACCGGGGAACCAAGTGGTGCCGCGCTGGCGCACAATGATATTGCCCGGACTGGCCAATTGGCCGCCATACAGCTTTACGCCCAAACGGCGGCCAGCGCTGTCGCGACCGTTGCGGGATGAACCGCCTGCCTTTTTCGTTGCCATTTGCGATTACTCCGTGGCTACAGCGGCGGCCTTGGGCGCGCGCTTGGGTTTCGCGGGGGCTTCGGCGACAGGGGCCGCAGCGGTGTTGTTATGGGCTGCGCGGCGCGCATCCGCCGTGCCCGTGGCCACAGCCACGCCCGACGCCTCGGCGCCAGCGGCCAGAACTTCGGTCACACGGACCAGCGTCAGATGCTGGCGGTGGCCCTTGGTGCGCTGCGAGGAGTGCTTGCGGCGGCGTTTGACAAAGTGGATTACCTTTTCACCTTTGATCTGGTCGATTACTTCGGCCTGCACAGCCGCGCCTGCCACGAAAGGCACGCCAATGGTCAGGCTTTCGCCGCCCACCATCAAAATGTCGTTAAACTGGATTTTTTGCCCAGCAATAGCATCCAACTTTTCAACGCGCAGCACGTCACCCGCCTGCACCTTGTATTGTTTGCCGCCTGTTTTCAGGACCGCGAACATGGGTCTTCCTTTTCTTTGCTCCGCGTTCTGTGGCAGCCTTGCGGCGTTTATCGGGCCAACCTTACGATCGCTCCCGCCTCGAACAGCGCGCCCTTGCGGGCGTCATTAATAAACACTTGGGCCAGAATCGCTTCTGCCCAAGATGGGGGCTTATCAGATAAACTGCGGGCTTTTGTCAAGCAGTTTGCAGCGCAGAATTCGCTAAATATCCTGCCCCACCATCAGCCGCCCCGCCGCCAGCCCCATGCCGCGCGATTGGGCCGCGCCCATTTCATCAAAGGTCAGGAACAAAACCCCGTTCAGGGCCTGACCTGCGGGCGCTTTGGAAAACGCGATATAGTCCCGCAGTTCATCATCGCTCAGCGGCGTATAGGCCATCGCCAGAAACGGATACAGCCAATCTGCCGTATCAGCGCGCAGCTCTGCCTCTTGGCCGCGCACTTCGGCAAGCATATCGTCTTGCGTCATCTCGGCCGCAAATCCGCCCGATTCCGCAAGGCCCTGGAAAAAGGCGAAATTGCCATTCATGGCAGAGGATACATTCGACTCGATCAGATCAGTAGCGCCCACAATATCGCGGATCAATTGGGCACGCAGCGCGCTGGCGGGCAGCGGATCGGCCAACAGGTCGGCCCAGGATTGCTTGGCCGCAGCTTCTACATCCGTGTCCAGCAAAGCCTCGCGGGCGGACAATTCCAGATCAATTAGGCGCTGGCCCGTCGGGGTTTCAAAATAGGCCAGCGCCTGTTCCAGATCACCTTGGTTCGCGCTGGTCATGGCAGGCAGCAGCCCGGCGTCAAAGGCTGCGCGCGCCGTCACAGGGTTGAACAACTTTGCGACGGCATCAGTCCAATCGGCAGGAGAAGCGCCGCCGAACAAGTCAGGGGCTACCTCGGCTGCATTGGCAACGGCCTCGCGCGACATGATGACCAGCGTTTTGTCCATCTGCAGCGCATCACCCAAACTGCGCACCATATCAGGGCTGGCCTGTGCGGGGTTGGCCTGTGCGGGGTTGGGTGCAGCAAACAACAGCCCAATTGCAAACGCCCCAATCAGAAATCGCATGAAATCATCCTTTTCGTCATCAAACGCCTAGCTGTTACATAGCGCAAATCAGCACAATTTCCACATCCCCAATGCTGGGAACTGGCCAATCGCAGCCACCACCGCGCGGCAACGCGGCGAAAACAGGTGGCCTAGCCGCTTTGGCGTCTTTCTAGCGCCTGCGCCGCAAAGCCGCGCGCGCGACGTTTTCACCGAATTCCCGCCAAACAGGGCTTGCAAGCCCGCGCCCCAGCGGCTAAATCCCCCGCCACGGCCCTGTTGCGGAGAGGTGGCAGAGTGGTCGAATGCGTCGGTTTCGAAAACCGATGTCGGTTTGCGCCGACCCAGGGTTCGAATCCCTGTCTCTCCGCCAAGCGCCATTGATTTTATTGCATAATTTATGGTTTTTGAAATCACACCCCCTAAAATACCCCTGATGCCAAAAACGATGCTTTAGTCGCTTTTGTTTTTGTGGTTTTGGTCGTTCAGGGGCGATAGCAGAGTATCGTAACGGCCAAGCCGTTTGCGAGTTGATGGCCTGAACGGAACAATCTCATTTGAGGTCAAGGTTCATCGCCGTCTCGCCCATCAACTCATAGTAAAACGATGATCGCGAGATAGACAGCAAGCGGCATTGCGCCCCGACCGACAAGCTAGGATGGTTTTTCTCAATCATCCCGCGCCTCACTTGCCGATCCAAGGCTTGA
>CAMAWZ010000237.1 GCA_945861995.1 Pseudorhodobacter antarcticus | reverse complement strand
TGGCGGACGTTTTCCGCTGAACGCATGGCCGCGCCCGTTGATGTGGGCCTTTGAATGGCATGACGTGAAAAAAGACCTGATCCTAAAACGCGGCGAGCCGCTGTTTTACTGCCAGTTCGAGGCAAACGGCCCCGACCGCGCCAGCCAGTTGGTCGAGACCGAGCGCACCCCCGAATTGCAGAAATACATGGAACAGATCGGCGGGGTGGTGAATTACGTCAACCAAACCTTCGGCCTGTTCAAAGCCGCGGAGGCGCTGCGCCCTGCAAAACTGCTCAAACCCAAAGCCCGCGAATGATATCGCGCCTGCAAATCTGGGATATGGCGGCAGGCCGCGCGCGGGCAGTCCTAGAAACGGATAGGCATATCGAAGCGCCCAATTGGTCGCCAGATGGCAGCTACCTTTTGGTCAACGGCGAGGGTCGCCTGTTTCGCGTGCCGCTGGACAATCCCGCCTTGCAGCCTGTGCCAATGGATATGCCTGCCGATGCCGCGCGCGGTTGCAACAATGATCACGGAATAACGCCCGATGGGCAGACCTATATCATTTCTTCGCATCACGAAGATGTCGGGTCTTTGATTTACACAATGCCCGCCTTGGGGGGCGATTTAACAAGAATCACACCGCTGGCTCCGTCTTGGTGGCACGGCATATCGCCCGATGGGCGAACATTGGCTTTTGTGGCTGCGCGGGATGGCAGCCCGATTGATGTGTATATTCAACCCTTTGGGGCCGATGAGCAGCGCCTAACCAATGGCGAGGGGCATTGCGACGGCCCCGATTTTTCGCCCGACGGGAAAAGCATTTTCTACAACTGCGACCGCAGCGGCCATGCGCAGATTTGGGTGATGGACGTGGATGGCGGAAATCAGCGCCAGCTTTTCGCAGATGACTATGTGAATTGGTTCCCCCACCCTTCGCCTGATGGGCAGCATTTGCTGTATTTGGCTTATCCAACTGGCACCTTAGGTCACCCCGCAAACCTGCCCGTGGCCCTGTGCCTGTGCAACCCCGATGGCACAAACCGCCGCCGCATAATCGAATTTACGGGCGGCCAAGGCAGCATCAATGTGCCGTGCTGGTCACCCGATAGCAGCGCATTTGCCTTTGTTAGTTACGATATGGTGTCTTGAAACTATAGCGTTGCAAACACACATCAGGGGCAGGGCTGCGGGTTTGTGCCAATCACGGGCATCCACGCGGTGCTTGACAGGAGACACACCATGAATCTGGAAAAACTAACCGAACGCGCGCGCGGATTTTTACAAGCCGCGCAAACCATCGCCATCCGCGAAAACCACCAAAAGCTATCCCCTGAACATCTGCTCAAGGCCTTGATGGACGATGATCAAGGCCTGGCCAGCAACCTGATCCGCAAATCAGGTGGGCGGCCCGAGGCGGTAATGGCCAGCCTGACACTTGCCCTAAACAAAATCGCCCGCGTCACGGGCGATGCGCAGCCCTTTATGGATACCGCACTGGTTAAGGTTCTGGACGAGGCTGAAAAAGTGGCCACCAAAGCGGGTGACAGTTTTGTTCCTGTCGAGCGTATTCTTATGGCGCTGTGCATGGTCGCTGGCCCCTGTAAAGATGTGCTTTTGGCCGCAGGGGTCACGGCGCAAAACCTGAACGCCGCGATCAACGATATTCGCAAAGGCCGCACTGCCGATACTGCATCGGCCGAATCGGGCTATGACGCGCTGAAAAAATACGCCCGCGATCTGACCGAGGCGGCAGCATTAGGCAAAATTGACCCTATCATTGGCCGAGACGAGGAAATTCGCCGCGCCATGCAGGTTCTGTCGCGCCGCACCAAAAATAACCCCGTTCTGATTGGCGAGCCTGGCGTTGGAAAAACCGCCATCGCCGAGGGGCTTGCCCTGCGTATTGTCAACGGCGATGTGCCTGAATCTTTGCGCAATAAAAAGCTGATGGCGCTGGATATGGGCGCGCTGATTGCAGGTGCGAAATATCGCGGCGAATTTGAAGAACGCCTAAAAGCCGTGCTGAACGAGGTGACAACCGCCGAAGGTGAGATCATTTTGTTCATTGATGAAATGCACACGCTGGTCGGCGCGGGCAAATCTGATGGCGCGATGGATGCTGCCAACCTGATCAAACCCGCCCTTGCGCGCGGAGAACTCCATTGCATAGGCGCAACCACTTTGGACGAATACCGCAAATATCTGGAAAAAGACGCAGCATTAGCGCGCCGATTTCAGCCCGTGATGATCAATGAACCCACTGTGGAAGATACAATTTCTATCCTGCGCGGGATTAAGGAAAAGTACGAACTGCATCACGGCGTGCGTATCACCGATTCGGCGCTGGTCGCGGCGGCAACGTTAAGCCAGCGTTATATCACCGACCGCTTTTTGCCCGACAAGGCGATTGATTTGGTTGACGAGGCGGCCAGTCGTCTGCGCATGGAAGTCGATAGCAAACCAGAGGAGCTGGATCAAATCGACCGCCAGATCCTGCAATTGCAGATCGAGGCTGAGGCGTTGAAGAAAGAAGATGACGCCGCCAGCATTGACCGCCTATCGCGTCTGGAAGGCGAGCTTTCTAACCTGCTGGAACGGTCAACCGAAATGACCGCCCAGTGGCAGGCCGAACGCGACCGCATGGAACAGGCCCGCGATTTGAAAGAACATCTTGACCGCGCGCGCGCCGAATTGGATCAGGCCAAACGCGAAGGCAACCTTGCCCGCGCGGGCGAGCTTTCTTATGGAATCATTCCCGAATTGGAAAAGCGTTTGGCGGATTCAGACGGTGGCACCGAAGACGCGCTGGTGTCCGAAGCGGTGAAACCCGAACAAATCGCCGAAGTGGTGGAGCGTTGGACAGGCATTCCCACCACCAAAATGCTGGAAGGAGAGCGGGAAAAACTGCTGAAAATGGAAGACGCCATCGGCGCGCGCGTGGTGGGCCAAGGGCCTGCGGTCGCGGCAGTGGCCAATGCAGTGCGCCGCGCCCGCGCTGGGCTGAACGACGAAAACCGCCCAATAGGGTCTTTCCTTTTCCTTGGCCCCACGGGTGTGGGCAAAACCGAACTGACCAAGGCGCTGGCAGAATACCTGTTTGATGATGACGGCGCGATGGTGCGGGTTGATATGTCCGAGTTTATGGAGAAACACAGCGTTTCGCGACTGATCGGCGCGCCCCCTGGTTATGTGGGCTATGACGAAGGCGGCGTCTTGACCGAAGCCGTGCGCCGCCGCCCTTATCAGGTGGTTTTGTTTGACGAGGTGGAAAAAGCCCACCCCGATGTGTTTAACGTGCTGTTGCAAGTGCTGGACGATGGCATTTTGACCGATGGGCAGGGGCGGCGGGTGGATTTCAAGCAAACGCTGATTATCCTAACCTCGAACCTTGGGGCGCGGGCCTTGTCCGAACTGCCCGAAGGCGCTGATCAAACCCATGCGCGGGCCGAGGTGATGGAAGCAGTGCGCGCCCATTTCCGGCCCGAATTTCTGAACCGCCTGGACGAACAGGTGATCTTTGACCGCCTGTCGCGCAGCGATATGGGCGCGATTGTGGAAATTCAGTTGCGCCGGCTAGAGGCGCGGCTGGCGGGACGCAAAATTACCCTTTCGTTGGACAAACCCGCTAAGGCTTGGCTGGCCAACGAAGGCTATGATCCTGTGTTCGGCGCCCGCCCTCTCAAACGCGTGATCCAAGCGCATTTGCAAAACCCGCTGGCGGAATTGATCCTATCGGGCCGCGTGAAAGATGGCGAAACCATCGTGATAACTGCGGGGGCCAGTGGGTTAATTCTGGGGGATTATCCCCCGCTGCCCAAAGCCGATGTGCGGGTGCATTAACCCAAAGGGGCCCCATCAGCGGCCCCTTTTTTATGCCGCCAAACCTGCTAAAAAGATTTCATGACCAGCAGTGAGACGATGATTTTTGTGTTTTTAGTGGTGATGGCCCTGCCTTTCGCCGTTTGGCGGATTTTGGGCGGTCGGCAGACCTTGCCGTTGGTTGTGGTGCAAATTCTGTGCGGTATCGCGCTGGGGCCTGCAATTTTGGGACAGTTTGCGCCGACATTT
>CAMAWZ010000236.1 GCA_945861995.1 Pseudorhodobacter antarcticus | reverse complement strand
GCTATATGCAGAATATAACCTTGTTTATGACCGTGGTACCAAGTTTGGGCTAGAGACAGGCCATGATGCCAATGCCGTGCTGATGAGCTTGCCGCCCATCGCCAAGTGGACGTAAGGGGGGCTATGCCCCCCGCACTGCCTCGATCATCCGCGTTACATTGTCGGGATTTGCGTCAGGCGTAATCCCGTGGCCAAGGTTAAAAATATGTGGGCCTTTAGCGAAAGCGTCCACTACGCGGCGCGTCTCGCGCATAAGCGCCTCGCCGCCTGTGACCATATGTTCAGGGGACAAATTGCCCTGAACGCAGCCAGTGAGTTGCACCTTTTCAGCCGCCCACTCGGGACTGACGGAATTATCAATCGCCACGCAATCCGCGCCCGTCGCCTGCGCAAAACCAATGTAGCCATCCCCCGCCTCGCGCGGGAAGGCGATAATGGGCAGACTTGGATGGCGCGCCTTAAGCGCGGCGATAATTTTGGCGGCGGGCTTTACCGCAAAATCGGTAAAGTCCTGCCCTTTCAGACTGCCTGCCCAAGAATCGAACAGTTTCACCACCTCGGCCCCAGCCTGAACTTGGCAAGACAGGTATTCCACTGTGGCATCGGCAATCACGTCAATCAGCCCTGAAAACGTAGCGCGATCAGCGGCCTTTAGCGCATGCGCTGGCGCTTGGTCAGGCGTGCCGCGCCCTGCGATCATGTAACTTGCCACGGTCCACGGCGCGCCAGCAAAACCGATCAGGGTCGTCTCGCGCGGCAGTTCCCGCGCAAGGATTTTTACCGTCTCATAAATCGGCGCAAGTGTGTCGTGGATATCATCGCGGCCACGCAGCGCCGCGAGTTCGGCAGGCGTGGTCAGCGTGGACAATCGCGGCCCTTCGCCATTTTCAAACCACAGCTTTGCGCCCAAGGCTTGCGGCAGCAGCAGAATATCAGCAAACAAAATCGCCGCGTCAAAGCCATAGCGGCGGATGGGTTGCAGCGTGACCTCTGCCGCGAGTTCCGAGTTGTAGCACAGCGATAGGAAATCCCCTGCATGCGCGCGCGTGGCGCGGTATTCGGGCAAATAGCGGCCCGCTTGGCGCATCATCCAAATTGGGGGGGTTGGCAGCACTTCGCCGCGTAGGGCGCGCAGAATGGTCTTTTCGGTCATCACAAACTCCGTTTGCCGTATTTTGGGTGGCAGGCGTGTGTTGTCAAGCCGCAGATGGCTGCCATGTTAAGTTTATCTGACAGTTTGCGGCGCGCGCCCTGCCAGCCAGCCTGTGCGGTCTGCCCAGTACAGCGCCACTGCGCCGCCCAGTGTCAGGGTAAATCCTATGATAGCCACAGTTTGATAGCCGCCAATCGCCATCCCAATTGCAAAGGCAGACGCGCCCAGACTATCTGCGATCAGTTTTTGCAGCGCCAGCATTGCACTGGCAGCCCCAGGGCGATCTTGCAGCAAGTCTTGGTAATAGGTGATTGACAGCCCAATAAAGGCCGTGCCGCCCACCCCTGCGATCAGCGTGCCTGCCCAAAGCCACGCAGTGTCTACCCAAATCGGCATCAGCAGCACATGCAGGCCGTAGGCCCCAGCGCCGACAGCAATCAACGTTCCGCGTGAGACATGGGTCACAAGACGCGGAAGCAAGATCAGGCACGGCACTTCCCACCCCGCCACAATCCCCACATACAGCGCGACATCTGATGCATCGCGCAGGGGGGATGCCTCAAACACCAACCCAATCAGCACGAAATATAACATCGCACTGGCGTTGATAGCCCCCAGCATCATCAGCCGCGACGCGATCAGCGGGCGCGCAAGCTCGCGCAATGCCTCGCGCAGGTTCAGCCCTGAAGGGCGATCTTGCCATGTCACATCAGTGCCGCGTGGCCACAAAATCCACATCATCAGGCATAACGCGAGCGCAGCGATCAGGGCGGAATCGTACACCCACATCACATCCACGCCCGCCCCAAAGGCAAATGTCCAAAAGATCAGCATCGCCATAAAGGCCATCGACATGCCCGAACGGATGATGCCCAAAACCCCATCCGCCGCGCCCGGTGCTTGCGGCCCTGCCAACCGCGCAAGCGCAAAGATTTGCCCATACAGCGCCGATCCCAGTGGAAATAAAAAGGCATGGCACAGCACCAAGGCAAGGGGTGAGGGGGCAAAGGCCATCAGCCCCAGCCCAACAAAACTGGCCAGCGCGGTCAGCGCGGCAATCAAATGCCTGCGCCCGCGCTGATCGCCCAAAACCCCCATCAACACCGCAGATGACACGGCAACCGCCGCCGCGGCAACCAGCACCAGCGCATAGGTGCCTTCCGACACGCCGATCCGTTCAATCGCCACTAGCGAGATGTACGGCGCAACCGAGGCGTTCATCACCCCAAGCCCCAGCATGGCAAAACCAGCAAGCCGCAGCGCAGGGTTGCGAAGAATGGTTTGGGTGGGGGTCATCCCTTAAATCTCTTTGGCGGGAATAACCTTGCCAGGGTTCATAATGCCCTGCGGGTCTAGCGCCGCTTTTACGCTGCGCATAACGTTCAGTGCCACCCCGTCTTTGCGCCGCGCCATGGAGCTTAGCTTCATCAACCCCACGCCATGTTCGGCAGAAAAAGACCCGCCCAAGGCGGCGACTTCATCTTCCACCGCTTCGACCAGCGTATCTTGCAGGGCATCATCGCTGCGGGGCGGATATAGGGAATAGTGCAAATTCCCATCGCCCAAATGGGCAACTGCAACGCTGTAGGTTTCAGGTGCAATCTGCGGCAGGCGCGCTTCGATGCGTTGCAAAAACAGCGGGATTTTATCCAGTGGCAGGCAGATATCCGTGTCAACCGATGGCTGCACGGCCTGCATTACTTGGGCCGCCGCCTCGCGCCGCGCCCACATATCCAGCCGCTGCGCTTCGGACTTTGCAACCACCGCATCCAACACGCGGCCATCTTGCAGCATATCGGCCAGCACCGTTTCCAATAGCGCTGCAATAGGCAGGCTGCCATCCTCATTCGGCGCGCTATCATCTGGCCGCAGCGCGCCCAGTTCTACCAAAATGGTGATCGGATAACCGCGGTCGAACGGCGCGCGCAGATCGGGGCGGATTTGCGCCACGCGGGCGATGTAACTGGCGGGCATATATTCAAACGCCTCGACCATGCCGCCACTGGCGGCCTGTAGATGGTTCAGTAAATCCAATGCAGATGGCAGATCGCCAACGGCCAGAGTGGCTGTCGCATAGGCACGGGGTTTGGGCACCAACCGCATCACCGCCGCCGTTATAATGCCCAACGTGCCCTCGGCCCCAATGAACATGTGCTTTAAATCATAGCCCGAGTTGTCTTTGTGCAATTCGCTCATCAGGTTCAAGATGCGCCCATCGGCAAGCACCACTTCTAACCCCAAACATAAGCCCCGCGTGCTGCCATATCGCAGCACGTTCGACCCGCCCGCATTGGTCGACAAAACCCCGCCAATCATCGCCGACCCGCGCGCGCCAAACCACAGCGGAAAATACAGCCCCAGCGCATCCGCCGCCTCGTGCAGGCGCGAGACGATCACCCCCGCCTCGACAATGGCAATGCGGGCATCCGCGCGCACGGCGCGTATCGCATTCATCCGTTCTAGGGACAGCATCACCCCGCCATTGGTATGAATGGCCCCCGTAATGCCCGACCGCCCCCCCGTGGGCACAATGGCCACACCGTGCTGCGTGGCGATTTTCAGGCAGGCGCTGACTTCAGCCGTATTGGCGGGGCGCAGCACGGCTGCGGGGTTTGCGGAGTATTGGGTTGTAGGTTCGCTGCAATAGGGCGCGCAATCGGCCCCTTGCAAGACATGTCCCGCGCCGACGGCGGCTGCAAATGCCTTGATTGCTGCGTTCATTTCGCGGCAGCCTTCGCCACCAGCAAACGGATTTGTGGGCCATGCCCTGCGACCAGCTTTGCCACCCCTTCAGCATTAGGATGGATCCCGTCATCCTGCATAAAGGCGCGGGCCGCGCTGGGGTCTGAGTTGCCGCCTGTAATGGGGGTGAAATAGGGCTGTGTCACCTCTGCGCCGTATTTTGC
>CAMAWZ010000235.1 GCA_945861995.1 Pseudorhodobacter antarcticus | reverse complement strand
GACACGAGCCACTGGTCCGCTGAGATCACCTCAGGCCCGCAGGCTAGAGCGTTCAGGAACCCATCGCGGTCGAAAAGCATGAAGCAGTCTTCAGGCGAAAGGTCTGACATTAGGTACTTTCGACACGGTCTAAGTCGACTTGTTGCTTCGTTCAGGTCCCATCCTTTTTTTTGGCGATGCCGCCAGCATCGTCACGTGAGCGCTATGAACGCCGCCACGCCTTCCAAGAGCAACCACAGCGCAGAGATCTTGCCCGAAAGTGTATCAAGTCGACTGATGCTCAGCGCCCAGTGCGCGCTGCAATTATCTCAATCGGTATACAGATCGGTATACAAAAGTTGGCGCGATCAATCCAAGGTCCTGATATAAATACATTTATTGAGAGATTTTTGGCGGAGGAGGTGGGATTCGAACCCACGGTAGGCTTCCACCTACGTCGGTTTTCAAGACCGGTGCGTTAAACCGCTCCGCCACTCCTCCGACGATGGGGTGATAGGGGGAATTTTCTGATTCTGGAAGGGCTTTGCGAAAAATGGTGCGATAAGGGCGAAATCAGGCTTTTGCGTGGGGCGCGCGGCCATTGTCGGGCAGGGTTTTTGCCGTAATGCGGCAAGAGGCGCGGTTGGCGTTGGGCTTTTCTAAAACCTCTCGTCCAGAACTGCTAGGGTCAAAGCCCCCCCGCTGCAAGTTAGCGATGGCAGGCGCAATTGACATTATATTGGCAGGGGCGTGCAAGCTGCGCGCCAGCAGGGCGAGCATTACTTCGGGGTCGCGCCATAGGCAGCGGTTGGCCACCCCATCATCCATCCGTGCAAACAGGTCGTGATCATCTGCGCTTGCGGAAATGGGCACAGCGGCCTCGGCCTCGCCCGAATGGCCTAGCCGTGCTCTGCGCAAAAACCGCAAGCACGCCCATGGCGCATAACCCCGCCGTTCTGGCAATACCCATAAGGCGCGGCGATCCTAAGGTCAAAAAACAATGCCCGTATCCCCACTGACCCTGCCCGCACCCAACCCTGCCCGTGCAGACCGCCCTACCAGTCATCTTCAGGTGATCGCGGCCGCAAAGGCGCATTTTGGGTTGAAATAGCCCCCCTTATCCAAACGCGGGCAGGTATCTGCCGATCCTGTTCGCGTCAATCACGCCTCTGCGGGCGGGGCTTTGCAGGGGCGTCTTTTCACTGTATAAGGCCCGTAAAGTGGAAGGCGGGCGTTTTGGCCCGCAAAAGCTGCGAAAATGTTGGGCGCAGACCCGAACCAAAAACAAAAGCGCGGCACGATAACCGCGCAAGCAGGAGCAGAGCATGAGATACGCAAAAGCAGGTCGTATTTGGGGGATGTTGGCGCTGGCGTTTGTGGCGGCCTGCCAACCCGGCCAGAACCCATTCCAGCGAAGCAGTGCCTCCCCGTCCGACACTTCGGTTGCCACGGCAACATCGGTCAAACTGATTGACCGCGATGTCGAGGCACCCGATGTCTTTCAATCCGCCGACAGCGCGTTGTGGGATGGCCGCCCCAGCCTTGGCGGGGTTTGGGTGGCATCGCCTGATGCGGTCGATCCTGAACGCGTGATCATGCGCAATCCTGCCAATGGCAAGTTTGTGATTGGCGCGCTGTTCAAACGCGAACGCGATAACCCTGGCCCCAGCCTGCAAATCAGCTCGGACGCGGCTGCGGCTTTGGGATTGCTGGCTGGCCAACCGGCGCAAATCAGCGTGACCGCCCTGCGCCGCGAGGAAGCCCCTGCCAAAGTCAACGCCAGTGCGCCCATTCTTGACGCCGCTGAAACGGTGCAGCCCGAAACACTGGCGGGCGCGGCCAATGTCCCCGCACCGCAACCCATGACCCTGCAGCCATCTGGCGGCGTTGCCACCAGCACCTTAGCCCCCGCCGCCCCAGCGCCAGTTGAAATTGCTGCGGCAACTGCCGCCGCCCTCGCACCTGCGGCCCCTTTGATAAACGCCGCCCCTATGATCAACGCGGCCACGGGCCCCTATATCCAAATTGGTATCTTCTCGGTCGAGGCGAACGCGAAACGCGCCGTGGCCACCTTAAACGCCGCAGGTGTTGCCGCAACCATGCGCACCGATACCTCGAATGGCAAAACCTATTGGAGCGTGGGTGCGCGCGGCGATGGCCGCGTTTTGGCGCAGGTCAAAGCTGCTGGTTTCAACGATGCATATGTTGTGAAAGGTTAACCCCATGTTCGGCCGCCCCCTTCTGACGCTTGGCCTTTTGGCCGCTTTGGCCCTGCCCCACTTGGCCAGCGCGCAAAGCTTTGAGACAACGGCGCGCGAAGCTTGGGTTTATGATGCCACCACCCACACCGTGCTGATGGACAAGAGCGGCGAGGCCCCCGTGCCGCCCGCCTCTATGTCAAAACTGATGACAATCTTCATGCTGTTCGAGGCGCTGAAAGATGGCCGCGTGACGATGGAGACCGAATTTTCTGTTTCTGCCAATGCAGTGGCGATGACGGCGGCAGGCGGATCAACCATGTATCTGCAAGAGGGCGACCGCCCCACCGTGCGCGATTTGATCCATGGCATGGTCGTCAATTCTGGCAATGATGCCTGCGTTGTTGTGGCCGAAGGGCTGGCTGGCAGCGAAGCGGCATTTTCAGTCAAAATGACCGAACGCGGCCGCGCCATTGGTCTGGAGCATTCCTTCTTTGCCAATTCCAGTGGCTGGCCCGATCCGCGCCACCGCATGAGCATGAAAGATCTTGGCTTGCTCAGCTTGCGCCTGATTGAAGATTTCCCTGACTATTACCCGATTTTCGCCGAAACCAGTTTTGACTACAAAGACCGCGCCCCTGCCAACGCGTCCAACCGCAACCCACTGCTGAAACTGGGCATTGGCGCGGATGGGCTGAAAACGGGCCATACAAAAGAGGCGGGCTATGGGCTGGCGGGTTCGGTTCTGCAAAATGGCCGCCGCATTGTGTTTGCCTTTTCGGGAACAGAATCGGACGCGGCCCGCGCGGTGGAGGCAGAACGTATTTCGTCTTGGGCCTTTCGCAATTTCGCGCTAAGAACTGTCACCAAGGCAGGTGATGTGCTCGGCGAGGCGCCTGTATTTTTGGGCGCAGCAAGCACTGTGGGCCTGACCACTGCCGCCGATCTTGAAGCCCTTGTGCCAGCCCTGGACCGTGACGGGTTGAAAGGCGAGATCACCTTTAACAGCCCCATTACCGCGCCAATTATGGCGGGGCAAGAACTGGCCAATCTGACCATCCGTGCCACGGGCCTACCTGACCGCGTGGTGCCTTTGGTCGCCGCCGCAGATGTGGCGCAGTCGGGCATATTTGGCCGCGTCAAAGCCGCGGCTGCGCATCTTTATCAACGTCTGTTTGGCGCAGACGACCCTGCGGCAGCCTAGTCACGGCGTGGCGGGCGCGTTCATCAGCTTTGAAGGGATCGACGGGTCGGGTAAATCCACCCAAGCGCGGGTGCTATTTGAAACCCTTGTTGCCAAAGGTATTCCCGCGCATCTCACGCGCGAGCCGGGGGGCAGCGCGGGGGCCGAAGATATCCGCGCGCTGGTGCTAAACGGCGCGGCAGACCGCTGGTCGCCTGAAACCGAACTGCTGCTGTTCACCGCCGCGCGGCGCGATCATTTAGAAAAAACCATTCGCCCCCGTCTGGCGGCGGGCAAGGTGGTGATCTGCGACCGTTTCGCCGATAGCACCCGCATTTATCAGGGCCTGACGCGCGGCGATTTGCGCGCGTCCGTCGATGCGCTGCACGCCCTGATGATTGGGATCGAACCCGATTTGACAGTTCTGATCGACCTGCCCGCCGAAGCAGGCCTTGCCCGCGCCACCGCCCGCGCAGGGGCTGATATGCGGTTCGAAGGCATGGGCCTTGCCGTGCAACAAGCCGCGCGGGGCGGGTTCTTGGCCCTAGCGCGCGCCAACCCCACCCGCTTTGCCGTGAGAGATGGCGCGCGCGATCAGGCTGTGATTGCCCGCGATGTGTGGGATGTGGCGGTTGCCCGCATAGCTGCACGATGACCGAGGTGCCCCCGCAGCCCGACCAAACCCAAGGTGCCCCTCACCCGCGCGAGGCGCATCTGATC
>CAMAWZ010000234.1 GCA_945861995.1 Pseudorhodobacter antarcticus | reverse complement strand
CTCTGTATGTGCACGCAGAGTTCGGCATCGTAGGCCGTACAATAACGATACCTGCACCGTTACAGACCGTGGCAAGCAGAAACTGCCACGGTTTTGCAGCATCACTTTGTAGATCATTGATTTATATGGATTAAATGGTGCCCGGAGACGGATTTGAACCGCCGACACGCGGATTTTCAATCCGCTGCTCTACCAACTGAGCTATCCGGGCACTGCACAGTCCAGCTTACCTGCCGTTCCTATTCAGTCTGCGCGTGATAGCGAGAACGCGCTTGGGTGTCTAGGGGGCTTGCGCAGAAAATTGGCAAAACTATTGCGGGCGAGGGGCGGTTTTGCTGGGCGGTGCATCCACGCCTTCGCCCTCGCCCTCCTCGTCCAACTCGCTCTCATCAGCAATAGCATAGCTGCCCGTCAGCCATTTGCCCAAATCCACATCCGCGCAGCGGCGCGAACAGAAGGGGCGGTATTTCGGATAGGTTTCCTTGGCGCAAATAGGGCAGGTCATATCGCCCCCGCCAGCAAATCGCGCAAAGGAATACGGTCGCGTTTACGGGTAAATTCATACAGGCCCAAGGTCGTCCAGCCCGCCAAATTCACCTCTGCCTCAAATTTGAACGCCGCGCGGATCACTTGCTCCAATACGGCGCGGTCGCGTTTGGGCATGGGGGCGAAATCAACCACCACCTGCCCACCAAGACCGCGCAGCCGCAATTGGCGCGGCAAGGCGCGGGCGGCGGCGATATTCACCTTTAGGCTGGCGGCGGGGCTGGTGTCATTGCCCGTGTTCACATCCACCGCCACCAGCGCGCGGGTGGGCTCTAGCATCATATGCCCCCCCGAATTCCCCTCGCCCAAATCCACGCGCAGAGCCAACAGCGAATCAAGCATTTCCAAAACGCTGTGCTCGGCTAGACCGCCTTCGATCACTTCATCTGGCGCGGGGTCGGCCCAATCGCGCCACGCGGTTTCATGCGCGCCAGCCCCTTCAACCAGCAGCTCTGGGCTGCCTTCGATATCGGCCAGCACCGCTTGCGCCATAGTCCGCATGGCAGCGATGTCTTCAGCAATCTCGCCCGCCTCTGCTCCGTCACAGGCCGAACGCAGGATCAGCCCAAGGCTTTCATCGGCCCCGGCCATGCCGCCCCGCGCCAGCGCGTCCAACGCGCTGCGCAGATCCTCATCCCGAATCCGGCGCGAGATGTTCAGGCCCGGCGCTTCTGGCGTGACAATCGCATAGCGCGATTTGAACAAAAGCCGCGTGGTCACCGGAAAGGCTTTGCCCGCATCGGCTGGCCCTGTGATCTGCACCAGCAAACGCTGGCCGGGCGCAATGCCCGCCGTTTGGCGCAGAAACCCGCTGCCCTCGGGCAGGCGCACAAACATGCCCCCCTGCCCTTTCATCGGGCGGTCGGCCACCGCGCGGTAAATTGCCCCCACCAGCGGCGCATCACCTTCAGGGTCAATCGCCACATCCTCCAGCACGCCATCCACCAGCAGCGCGGCAATGGGGCGGCCCTTGATCTCGTCCAAAATCACAACGCGGCTCATATCTGCCTCCAAACGGGATAGCCTGCAGCCGCCAAAAGCGCGGCCGTTTCGGCCAAGGGCAGGCCGACAATCCCCGTAAAACTGCCCGAAATCCATGGAATAAAGGCCGAAGCAGCACCCTGAATGGCATAGGCCCCCGCCTTGCCCTGCCATTCGCCTCCCGCCAAATAGGCATTCAGTTCTATGTCGGACAGGCGCTTCATCTTTACTGTTGAAACGCTTTCCCGCGTCCAAACGCGGCCTCCGCGCCGCACCGCAAGCGCCGTGATAACTTGGTGGCGCCGCCCGCCCAAATCGGTCAAAAACCGCGCCGCCTGGCCCGCATCTGCAGGTTTACCTAAAATGCGGCGACCAAGGGCAACCGTAGTGTCAGCACAAAGCACAATGTCTTCGGGCCCTGCTTGCACCGCCGCTGCCTTCTCACAGGCAAGGCGCGCGCAATAGGTGCGCGGCAACTCTCCCTTGCGCGGGGTCTCATCAATGTCAGGAGGCAAAATCGCATCAGGCACGATCCCAAGCTGCGCCAAAAGTTCACGGCGGCGCGGGCTGCCCGATCCTAGAATAAAGCGCAATTTACTTGAAACGATAGTTGATGCGGCCCTTGGACAAATCGTAAGGAGTCATTTCGACCTGCACCTTATCGCCCGCAAGCACACGAATGCGGTTCTTACGCATCTTGCCCGCCATCACTGCGATCAATTCATGGCCATTTTCGAGTTCAACCTTGAATGTCGCATTGGGCAAAAGTTCCTTCACGACACCTGGGAATTCGAGAATATCTTCCTTGGCCATGTTCTCTCCAATAAAATTTGGCCCGCAAACCCGCCGAAAAATCTTGGGGCTGCTGGCATGGCGGCGCATATGCGCCCATGCGCGCCGATTTTCAAGGAAAAAATGCGCACGCCCCCCTTAACGCGCAATGGAAAACAGCGCAGACACATCCAAATGCGCTTCAATGTGGGCAGCCAGATCATCCAGCGCGCCCTCTACCCGCGCATCATAAGATTGGCCCGATGGCGCGGCCCCCATCTGCGCCAGAAACGCGGCGCGAAACGCGTCTTCGCGGAACAACCCATGCAGATAACTGCCCATAATGCGCCCATCGGGGGAAGTTGCCCCTTCATCCGCGCCGCCAATACGCGCAAAGGGTCGCGCGCGGGCAGGCCCATCGCTGCGGCCTATGTGAATTTCATAGCCCGAAACTTGCGCCCCACTTGCGCAATGTTGCGCCCGCACTCGGGTCAGGCGCTTGTCAGGGGTCATGATAGTGTCGATGTCCAAATGGCCCAGGCCCGCCGTCTCGCCCGCTGTCCCCTCAATGCCATCTGGATCGCGCACGGTTTTGCCCAGCATCTGATACCCACCACAAATGCCCAAAACACGCCCGCCGCGCCGAATATGCGCGACCAAATCAATGTCCCAACCTTGCGCGCGCAAAAATGCTAAATCGCCGCGCGTTGATTTTGACCCAGGCAAAATGACCAAATCACAAGCGGGGATCGCCTGCCCCGCGCGCACCATGGTCAGACGCACGCCTGTCTCTTGCGCAAGCGGGTCAAGATCATCAAAGTTGGCAATGCGCGAAAAGTTCAGCGCCGCAATGTGAAAATCACCAGTGCCCGCGCTGGCAGGAATATCCAAAGCATCCTCAGCAGGCAGCAGATGCGCCTTACTGAAATACGGCAACACACCAAAACCGCGCCAACCCGTACGCGCCGCAATCAGCGCATAGCCGTCATCAAACAATCGCGGATCGCCGCGAAATTTGTTTATTGCAAAGCCCGCAATCATGGCGGCATCGCCCGCGTCAAGCACCGCCTGCGTGCCAATGATCTGCGCGATAACCCCGCCACGATCAATATCGCCAATCAGCACAACAGGCACATCTGCCGCCTGCGCAAAACCCATATTCGAAATGTCGCCCGCGCGCAGGTTCACCTCGGCAGGCGATCCCGCGCCCTCGACAATCACCAGATCATAGGCGTCGCAAAGCCGCTGAAAACTATCCAAAACAGGCGCCATCAAGCTGGGCTTGAGCGCCGCATACTCGCGCGCCTTAACTGTCGCCACCCGCCGCCCCTGCACGATCACTTGAGAACCCGTTTCCGATTCGGGCTTAAGCAACACAGGATTCATATCCACCAGCGGCTCTAACCCACAGGCCAACGCCTGCAACGCTTGCGCGCGCCCAATCTCGCCGCCATCGGCCGTGACGGCGGCGTTGTTTGACATATTTTGCGGCTTAAACGGGGCCACACTTAGCCCGCGCAACTTGGCCGCACGGCACAGGCCTGCCACAATCAGCGATTTTCCCACATTCGAGCCCGCGCCTTGGATCATAATTGCGGTCATGTGCTTGCACCTGCGGTGTGGCGGCGCGGGCAGGTGCCTTCGGCGAAGGTATTTATGGCCAAAATGAAAGCCGTGATCAGGTCCAAATCACGCCGCGCCTCGGGCCGCCAAAGCGGGGGAGGCGCGACGCTTTCACTTTGGACGGTCATCGGGACCTCTCCCTGTACCGTAAATGCAGTGTAGGACATTCTGGTTAACACATCGTTACTTTCA
>CAMAWZ010000233.1 GCA_945861995.1 Pseudorhodobacter antarcticus | reverse complement strand
CGCTCTTCGACAAACTGCATCGCGGTATTGGCAGGATCGAACCCCACCAGCAACAAAAGCGAGGCCGAAAAGCTGAGGCTCGTCGCCAGCAGCGCCAGATATTTGGCATTGCGCTGCGCGGCGGCATCATTGCCGCGCAGGAACAGCGCAAGGATCAATGCGGCAACCGCAGGGGTAAAAGTGATAAGTGACAGAAGGTTATTCATCGCTTAACGCCCCCCAAACAGCGTCATCCACGTGATCAGGGCGGCAATGCCCAGAACCATGGCAAAAGCATAAGTAAACACATATCCCGATTGCGCGCGCCCCGCGAGGCGGGTCAGCATTGGGATAATCCCCATAGCCACCCCGTTCAGCGCGCCGTCAATCACCGCGCCATCGCCCTTTGTCCACAATTGACGGCCCAGCCACATGGCAGGGCGCACAAAAATGGCATCGTAAATCTCATCGAAATACCATTTGTTCAAAAGGAACTGATACAGCGGCGCTTGCTGGCGGGCCAATGCGCCGGGCAGGCTTGGGTTTTTGATATAGAACAGCCACGCCAGCGACAGGCCCAGCACCATGGCCGCAAATGGGGATACTTTCACCCATTTTGGCACCTCATGCGCTGCGTGCAAAACTGCCGCATCAAAGGCGAATTTGGCCGTGCCAGTGGGGGTAGCTTCGGTTGTGTGCGCATCCGCTTGGTCTGCGGCCTGCGCCTCGCCTTCAACCTTTGCTTCGCCCTCAACTTTGGCCTCGCCTTCGGTATGGGCTGCGTCCGAATGATGGGCGGCGGCAGGCTCCATCGCGAACCAATCGCGCATTTTGGCCTCGTCGCCGAAGAAGTTGTTAAACCAGATCATCCCCGCAAAAATCGCGCCCAGCGACAGCGCGCCAAGGGGCACGAGCATAACAAGTGGGCTTTCATGCGCATGTGCATGGGTATCAGCATCGCCGCGCGGCGCGCCGAAAAAGGTCATAAACATCAGCCGCCACGAATAGAAACTGGTCATCAATGCGGCCAGAACCAACAATACAAAGGCATAGTTGCTGCCCACAAAGGCCGATTCAATCACCGCGTCTTTGGACAAGAACCCTGCAAAGCCGAAATGGGTCAGCGGAATGCCAACGCCCGTTATCGCCAGCGTGCCGATCATCATCATCCAGAACGTGAACGGGATCTTTTTGCGCAAACCGCCGTAATTGCGCATATCTTGTTCGTGGTGCATCGCGTGAATCACACTGCCCGCGCCCAAAAACAGCATCGCCTTGAAAAACGCGTGCGTGAACAAATGGAACATCGCCACGGGGTACATGCCCACGCCCGCGGCCACAAACATATATCCCAGCTGCGAGCAGGTCGAATAGGCGATCACGCGTTTGATATCGTTCTGCACCAGCCCCACAGTGGCCGCGAAAAATGCGGTCGTAGCCCCAACAACGACGATCATATCCTTGGCATAGGGCGCATATTCATACAGCGGCGACATGCGGGACACCAGAAACACCCCCGCCGTCACCATGGTTGCCGCGTGGATCAGGGCCGACACAGGCGTTGGCCCTTCCATCGCGTCGGGCAGCCACGTGTGCAGGAAAAGCTGCGCCGATTTGCCCATAGCGCCGATGAACAGCAAAACGCCAATCAGGTTGGCCGCGTTCCATTCTGTCCACAAGAAATGCAGTTGCGTCTGCGCAAGCTGCGGCGCTGCGGCAAAGATATCGTCAAACTTGACGCTGCCCGTCAGATAAAACAGCGCGAAAATCCCCAAGGCAAAGCCAAAGTCGCCAACGCGGTTGACGACGAAGGCCTTAATGCTGGCCGCATTCGCGCTGTCTTTTTTGAAATAGAAACCGATCAAAAGGTAAGACGCAACGCCCACCCCTTCCCAGCCAAAAAACATCTGGATCAGGTTGTCGGATGTGACCAGCGCCAGCATGGCAAAGGTAAAAAACGACAGATACGCGAAAAAGCGGGCGCGGTACGCCTCGCCGTGGCCCCAGTTATCGTCATGCGCCATGTAGCCAAAGGAATAGAGGTGAACCAATGCGGACACCGAATTGACGACCACCAGCATGATCGCAGTCATCCGATCCACGCGAATGCTCCAATCAGCCGACAGCGCGCCAGAGTCGATAAACCGCAAAATGGTGATCTGCTGCGCCGTGCCGTCAAAGCCAATGAAAATCACCCAAGACAGGATGGCGGCAAGAAATACCAAACCCGTGGCCAGCAATTGCGCAGCCCGCTCGCCCATCAGACGCCAGCCGAACCCCGCCAGAATGGCCCCAACCAGTGGCGCGAAAAGGATGATCTGTGCCATGGGTTAGCCTTTCATCACGTTTACGTCTTCAACATCGATCGTGCCGCGATTGCGGAAGAACACGACCAGCAAGGCCAGACCAATCGCCGCCTCGGCCGCGGCCACAGTCAGGATGAACATGGTAAAGACCTGCCCCACCAAATCGCCCAAATGCGCGGAAAAGGCGACAAGATTGATGTTCACTGCCAGCAGCATCAACTCGATCGACATCAAAATGACGATGATGTTCTTGCGGTTTAGGAAAATGCCAAAGATGCCAATGACGAACAGCGCCGCCGCGACAATCAAGTAATGCTCTAGTCCTACCATGTTTCGTTCCTCTTGGCCTGTGGCCTTTATTCTTCAGATGGTGTTGATCTTTTTGGTCTACCTTTGCCCGCCGATACTGTCGGGATAATAGAGCTTGCAGCCACAAAATTCATCGTAAGGCGCGTTAAGCTTTTTCATTTTTGACCGCAAGATCACGCCATGGGATGGTAGGTCGCCATAGTATGCACCATCTTGCGCAGCGCTAAGCGTCTCTTGATCGTTGTCCTCAAAATCACCAATTACATCCGTAGAAACGGCAAATCCGTTTTTCTTCGCTACTGCGACAACCTGGGCGACCGTCGATGTGTCAGTCAGCCCCAAGGCTCCGATTGGCTGTTGGATGTATTTGATCATGTAGTTTCCGCCCAGCATAACTGCGCCAGTCTTATCCAAATCGGCTTGAATCACTGGATCCAAAACACCATCGACAGTTGCAGACCCACCATTCGTGCAGTCCACAAACAGTAGCTTTTCCTTATAGGGGCAAACCTTGCTTTGAACGACGAGTTGACCGATTTTGCCTCCGCCCAAATCAATTACGGGATTACCCGAATAGTTTCCGTCCAACCCAAAGCCTTGGAAACTGCAATCCTTACGGCTTTGGCTTGGCATTTTCCACGCAGTCCAGTCAGTAGCGCAAGCGAACGCAAGCTGCGGCGCACCGACAGCGAAGGAAAAAACCAGAAAGAGGTTCAGTCCTATCCTCACAGCCCCTGCCCCGATTTCACATCCTTGACTTCCATCGCCTTGGCAGGGTCGCGCCACATTTGGTGCAGCACGTTCTGGCGTTTCACGTCGCGGCGGTGGCGCAGGGTTAGCACGATGGCCCCAATCATCGCCACCAGCAGCACCAACCCCGACAGTTGGAACAGCAGCAGATATTGGTCATACATCAGCAGACCCAGCGCGCGGGTGTTTTCCACCTGCGCCATATCGGGGGTAACAGCGGCGCGCGCGGCCTCGGCCCCTACAGATGTTTGCCAAGCGCCCACAGACAGCACCAATTGCATGATAATCACCACGCCAATTGCCAAGCCCAGCGGCGCATATTGCGACATCTCGCCCTTCAACTCGGCAAAATCCACGTCCAGCATCATCACAACGAACAGGAACAAAACCGCCACCGCGCCGACATAAACGATGATCAGCAGCATGGCGACAAATTCGGCCCCCAGCAGCACGAATAGGCCCGATGCCGACAGGAACGCCAAAATCAGCCACAGCACCGAATGCACGGGGTTGCGCGCCAGTGTCACCATAAGGCCCGCCAGAATTGTGATGCTGGCAAAGGCGTAAAAGGCGGTATCGGCCACGGTCATGCTTTGGACTCCTCGGTTTCGGTGAACACGCCTTGCGCGATTTCCAGCGCCTTTTGCATCGCGGGCAGCGCGCCAAAGGCGGCACATTGCAAAATCACTTCGGTGATTTCGCGCTTGGTGGCCCCTGCGGTCAGCGCTTGGGCGATGGTGGGGCGCAGTAGCGCTTCAGCGGGCGACCCTTGCACCACAAGGCCCGTCAGCAC
>CAMAWZ010000232.1 GCA_945861995.1 Pseudorhodobacter antarcticus | reverse complement strand
GGTTTCAGGCTCGCGAAGCAGGCTGGCAATGGGGGCAAAGCCTGTGCCCGTTGCCAAGAGCCACAGGCGTTTGCCGCCCAGAAGTGCATCATGTACCAGCGTGCCGACGGGTTTGGGGCGCAAGATAATCTCGTCCCCTATGGCGATATGCTGCAAGCGCGATGTCAGCGGGCCATCAGGCACTTTGATCGAATAAAACTCTAACTCTTCATCCCACGCGGGGGATGCGATGGAATAGGCGCGCAAAAGGGGTTTGCCAGCCTCGCCCATCAGGCCAATCATCACAAATTCGCCCGACCGAAAGCGCAAGGTTTTGGGCCGCGTGACGCGGAACGAAAAAAGGCGATCCGTCCAATGCGTGACCGCCGTGACGGTTTGCGCATCGGGCAGGTGGGCTTTGGGGGGGGCGTCTTGCATCACAGCCTCGGTCATTTGAAACTTTCGCTTTTATAGGCGCTTTGGCCGTGCGGGGGTAGGGGGGTATCAGGCGCGCAGGCGCGACAGATAGTCATTCTCGCGCCAATCGGCGCGGGCGAGCCATTGGATTTCGGGTTGGCGGGCAGCAAGCGCATCTGGGATGATCACCCCATCAAACCCCACCCGCCGCACCATCGCATTTTGGTCGGCAATCACGGGGCCAATCGCATGCAGCGCGCCCGTATATCCCAATGCCCGCAGGCGGCGCGCGATGGTAAAGGCGCGGCCATCGTTAAACGCGGGAAAGGCCACGCGGATGGTGCACAGCGCGCCAAGATAAGGCTGCACAGCATCTGGCGCGTCGGTATGGGCCAGCAGCAGACCGCCTTTATGTGCCGCGATATCGGCCAGCCCCACCGTTTCGATGTCGGGCGCAGGGCCAAAGCCTGTGTCGGTGACAAGAACGCTCATGCTGTGCTGTCCTTTCTGGCGGTGACGCCCACTGTATGAATACCGCATTCTGCCTTGGCACTGCCGCGCCAGCGCACTGCGCGCGGGTCTTCGCCGGGGGCGACAGGCGTGGTGCAGGGCGCGCAGCCGATGGAGGGATAGCCCTTGGCCACCAAGGGATGACGCGGCAGGCGGTTGTTGATCATATATTCTTCGATATCCTCGCGCCCCCAATGGGCCAATGGGTTCACTTTAATCCGCAGATCGTTTTCAGATTCAAAAAACTCCACCGCCGCGCGGGTGCTGCCCTGAAAGCGCTTGCGCCCCGTGATCCAGCCGTCAAACGGCGCAAGGGCGTGTTCCAGCGGTTCTACCTTGCGCACGTTGCAGCAGGCCGTGGTGTTGAACAGATGCAACGTGCCGTCGGGGTCCTCAAAATCAAGGCGGCTTTTGGGCGCACGAATGGTGCGCAAATCGCATAGGTTCAGGGATTCCGCCAGCTGGCGTTGATACTCCAAGGTTTCTTGGAACAGCATTTTGGTATCGACAAACAACACAGGCGTTTGCGGCGCGATGACAGACACCAGATGCAGCAGAACCACCGATTCTGCGCCAAAGCTTGATACGAGCGCCACTTGCCCCAAATCAGCGTCGTTTAGGGCATGTTCGAGCACCGCCGTCGCCCCGTGATGGCGATAGCGCGCATTCAGGGCCGCCACGCGTTCGGCCACGCGGGCAGCCCCATGCTTGGCCCCGCCGTGTTTTTGCTGCGCATCAAGCGGCATCAAGGTGGTCTCCCTCGCCATAAAGCGCGGCTTTGAACGGGGCAGGGCCAAGGCGGCGATAGGCGTTGATGAAGCTTTCCCCCGCCTCTTGCCGCAGCGCAATATAGGCGCGCAGCAGGCGTTCAATAGCAGGGGTGACTTGGTCATAGGCAAAGCCAGGGCCGATTTTCTCGCCAATGGCGGCCAACTCGCTGCCATCACCGCCAAGGGTGATCTGGTAATTCTCCACCCCCGCACGATCCAGCCCCAAAATGCCGATATGGCCCACATGGTGATGCCCGCAAGCATTGATGCAGCCCGAGATTTTCAGCTTGATCGGCCCGATGTCATGTTCAAGGTCTAGCGCCTTGAAATGCATGGCCAATTCCTGCGCCACGGGGATCGACCGCGCCGTGGCAAGGCTGCAATAATCCATGCCAGGGCAGGCGATGATATCGGACAAAAGCCCGATATTGGCCGTGGCCAAACCCGCAGCCTTTAGGGCGGCATATACCGCAGGCAAATCAGATTTATGCACGTGCGGCAAAATCACGTTCTGTTCGTGCGAAATGCGCAGATCAGAATGGCCAAAGGTTTCGGCCAAATCGGCCAAAATGCGCATTTGTTCGCCCGTGGCATCGCCCGGCGTGTCGCCATGCGCTTTCAGCGACACTGTGACAATGGCATAGCCACCCGCGCGGTGCTTCGACAGGTTCGTATCGGCCCAAGCGCGAAACGCGCCATCTGCCGCATAGGCGGTGTCATAGGCGCTGGTATCGCCATTGCGAAAAGCAGGCGGGGCAAAGGCTGCGCGGATATCATCCAGCAGCGCCTGATCGGCCCCGCCAAACTGCGCGCGCGTTTCCACAAACCGCTCTTCAATCATGCGGGTGATCTCTTGCGCGCCCGTTTCATGCACGGTGATTTTGATGCGCGCCTTATACTTATTATCGCGCCGCCCCAGCGTGTTATAGACCGATAGTACAGCCTCGACATAGGGCAGCAGATCGGGAATGGGCAGAAACTGCCGCACCACATGGCCTAGCATCGGTGTGCGGCCAAGCCCGCCGCCAACGATCACCTCAAACCCAGCGATCCCATCCGAATTGCGCACCATACGCAGACCGATGTCATGCGCGCGGGTCACGGCGCGGTCATGCGGGCTGCCAGTGATCGCAATTTTAAACTTGCGCGGCAGGAATTGAAACTCGGGGTGATCCATCGACCATTGGCGCAGCAGTTCGGCATAGGGGCGGGGGTCTTCAATCTCGTCCGCCGCAGCGCCCGCGAAATGATCCGCCGTCACATTGCGCACGCAGTTGCCCGATGTTTGAATGGCGTGCATTTCCACATCGGCCAGCGCGCCCAAAATGGCGGGCACATCGGGCAGTTTGGGCCAGTTAAACTGGATATTCTGGCGCGTGGTGAAATGGCCGTAGCCTTTGTCATAGGTATCGGCAATCATCGCCAGTTGGCGCATCTGATGGGGCGACAGCGTGCCATAGGGAATGGCCACGCGCAGCATATAGGCGTGCAGTTGCAGATAAAGGCCGTTCATCAGGCGCAGGGGGCGGAATTCTTCCTCCGTCAGGCTGCCATCCAGACGGCGGGTCACTTGGCCTATAAACTGCGCCACGCGCGTGCGCACAAAACCTTCGTCAAAATCGGAATAGCTGTACATCAGGCCACCTTTGCGGGTTCGTGCAGATCAACTTGCTTGCCATGGGCATAGTTCGATGGGCCGCGCGTGCGGAACACTTCGCGGAAATGCACAGGCTCTGGCCCAAGCGGGCCTGCTTTGGCATCGGCAAGATATGCGCCAACAACGATCAGCGACTGGGACGCTGCGCTGGCAAGGGCGGCATTTGCCGCATCCTCTGCGCTGTAAAGCGCGGCCTCGTGATGCAGGCGCGACCATTGGCCAGAGTGGGTCAAATAGACCACATCGCCAAGTCGCAGGTCATTGGCGGTCACGACTTTGGGGGTATAGCTGCGGCTCATGCCTGTGCCTCTTGTAAACTGGGGATATGTTGGATGGCGGCGCGGGGGGACAAGCCCAGCAGAATAACCGCAGGGCCTGACAGCGTGGCGGCATGTGCTGCAAAAGTGGCCAAAGTGCAAGCGATGATACGCTGATCTTGGCGCGAGACGTTTTCAACCAGCGTCACAGGGGTGTCGGCAACGGCCCCATGCATCATCAGCCGCCCTTGAATAAAGCGGGCTGATTTTTTGCCCATGTAAATGGCCGCAACTTCGCAGCAGCGCGCCAACCCGCGCCAGTCTTGATCGGCAAATCCAGCCATGTCATACCCTGTCAAGATGCGCAGCGCGGCGTTGCGCCCGCGCTGGGTGAGCGATTGCCCAATGGCCGCGGCCGCCGCGCTGGCCGCAGTCAGGCCTGGTTGGATGGCATAGGCTATGCCTGCGCCTTCCAACGCGGAAATCTCTTCGTCCAGCCGCCCAAAAATACCCGTATCCCCGCCCTTAAGCCGCACCACAGGCGCGCCCTTGCTGGCATGAGCCACGATGGCGGCGTTGAT
>CAMAWZ010000231.1 GCA_945861995.1 Pseudorhodobacter antarcticus | reverse complement strand
CGGCGGGGCCGATACGATACAATTGGGCGACGGGGCCGATACTTTTATCGGCTCTGGGCAGGGCCCCAGCGATAACGATTTAGTTTACGGCGGGCTTGGCGATGATTCAATCACAAGTCGGCAGTCTTTTGACACGGTCTATGGCGGTGCGGGAAATGACGTTATCACGACGTTGGACGAAGACCCAAATTACGGCGATCGAATGTATGGCGACGACGGTGATGACCGCATTACCGGCGCAAACACCAACGATCAACTTTTTGGCGGCACAGGATCAGATACGCTGTTTGGCGGCGGCAACAACGATACCTTGGACGGAGGCGCTGGTAATGACACCCTAAACGGGGGGGCGGGTAACGATTTGATGACAGGGGGGGCAAATGCCGACCTCTTCGTGGCCCAAGGCGCGGATACAATCACCGATTTTGACGCCACCACGGGCGTATCGGCCAATGGTAATTTGGACAATGATTTTGTTGATCTGACGGGGTTTTACAATGCCACGACTTTGGCCGCATGGAATACGGCCAACCCGGGCAATCAGTATGATAACGCACTGAAATGGCTGCGCGCCGATCAGGCAGACGGCATTTTGCAGTCGGCAGCTGGGTTGCGCATTCAAAACGGCGGGGTCGCGGTTGCTGGCGCGCTGCTGAACGATGAAAACACCGCCGTTTGCTTTACAGCAGGCACACGCCTTGCCACAGCCAAGGGCCACCGCCCTATTGAAAAACTGCGGGTGGGTGATTTAGTGGAAACAGCAGATCACGGGCTGCAACCTATTCGCTGGATTGGCAGCATGACTGCGGACGGCACGGGCGAGCAGGCACCGATTTTGATTTCAGCGGGGGCCTTGGGCAATCGGCGCGATATCACGGTCTCGCCGTTGCACCGCATGTTGGTGGCAGGCTGGAAGGTTGAACTGCTTTTTGGCGAAGATGAGGTGATTGCAGCGGCCAAAATGCTGGTCGATGGAAAGGCCATTCGCCCGCAGCCAATGCCCGAGGTGACCTATTACCACATTCTGTTTGACGCGCATGAGATTGTCTTTGCCGAAGGGGCAGGGGCGGAAAGTTTCCATCCGGGCGAAGAGGGGTTCGACGCGCTGGGTGCGCGCGCGCAAGATGAAATCACGGCGCTGCTGCCGCATATAGCGGGGGGCAATTTTGCGGCATATGGCCCATCTGCCCGCCGTAGCCTGCGCGCGCATGAGGCGCGGCTATTGCAAATGGGGCGCAAAATGGAAGACACTGGCCAAATGCAAATTGCGCCGCGCAAAAAGGCTGTTGCGGCGCGCTGACAAGGGGCGGGCAATGGCGCAGCGTTTGGCGGGAAAAGTGGCAATCATATCGGGCGGGGCATCGGGTTGCGGGGCCGCCGCCGCGCGCCTTTTCGCCGCCGAAGGTGCGGCTGTGGGCATTATTGACCGCAACAGCGATCTGGGCGCGGCGCTGGCCGCAGAATTGGTGGGAAACGGCCATAAAGCTGCTTTTGCTGCGGCCGATGTATCGCGCAAGGCCCAAGTGGACGGCGCTGTTGTGGCCCTGCAATCGGCCTTGGGGGACGCCAATGTGCTGTTCAACCACGCGGGCACGATTGTGATTAAACCTTTTCTGGAAACCGAAGAAGAGGACTGGGATTTTCTGTTCGATGTGAATGTTAAATCCATGTATCTGGTCACCCGCGCGGTGCTGCCGCAAATGCTGCGGGCAGGGGGCGGGGCGATTGTTTGCACCTCGTCCATCTCGGCTGTTTATGCCACGCCGAACGAAGTGCTGTATGACGCAACCAAAGGCGCGTGTCATATGTTCGCGCGCGCGATAGCGGTGGAATTTCGCGACCGCGGTATCCGCTGCAATGCCGTCTGCCCTGGGTTTATCGACACGCCCCATGGCCAGCGCGAGGTGCGGGAACTGACCGCGCTGGGGGTGGATGTATCGGACGGCGCGATCAAGGCGGCGCAGGGGCGGTTCGGTGCGCCCGAAGATATTGCCCGCGCGGCGCTGTATTTGGCCAGCGATGAGGCCAGTTTCGTGAACGGCGCGCAGCTGTTTGTGGATGGGGGTTTTAGCGCGGTTTAGGCGGGGCGCAACGCGATTTAAGGACAGCACCAAAACGTTGGGGCTGTGGGTGATGCGCCAATGTGACGGTGCGTTTCGTGCATTGGGCAAGAAGGGTTCGTGGCTTTGGCTTAAGCCTGCGCCATCCAGTCCTGCATCCAATCCCATGTCGCGGATAAATCGTGCTTTTCGGGCGGCGCGGGCACTGATGCTGGCAAGACCAAAGGTTTACCGCGATAGGCACCCGCAAGTTCGCGGAACAAATGGCCCTGCGGTTTTACCTTATTGTCTTGGTCGATCAGGCCCAGGCCATATTTAAAAGGGTGAAAGTCAAAACGCCCCGACACGTCATGGCTGGCCCACCATGTAAACCAGCTGACCCCGCCCTGTATGGCGGTTGTCACGAAGGTTTCAGTCCAGCGCGGAATGTCGGCCTCGGGCATTTCTGTGCCGCAGACGCCAAACTCCTGAATCCAAACCGGTTTTTGCGCAGCGCCGCCAAAGCTGCGCGCCAGCGCGGCCATTGCGCCGCCAAGATGGGTATAGGGCTTGTCCAAGTGGCCGCCCCTATCTGCTGCGCCCGTCCAGAACGGCCAGCAATGCAGAGCAACAATTGGTTGCGCGGCCACCAGCGCACTGGGCGAGAAAGTATGGGGTTGGAACCATGGTCTATGATCGACCCCGTTCACGTGAATCTTGCCCGGATGACTGGCCTGCATCTGAGAAAAGACGCGGGTCATCCAGGCATCTCCCTTGCGGGGGGCGGTTTTCCAGCATCAATTGATTTCGTTACCAATGTCAAAGCCAAGGAAGTTTGGGTGCGCGCGCATCCTTTCGCTTAACGCCGCCAAAAGAAGCGACTGCGCGCCCGCCCAGGCGGGGGCGGTATAAAAATCCTCGTCCTGAAGGAAGGGAGGTTCAAACCGATAACCGCTGAGGCAGCCTGTATAGACACAAGGCATAACGTCTAGCCCCTCGGCCGCGGCCAAGGTCATTAAGGTATCAAGCCGATCAAGGTGCACGGGGCTTACAAAGCGCGGGTTGGGCTGAAACCACGGCCAGACCACCATCACGCGAATATGGTCAGCCCCGAGGCGGGCGATCACGGCCAGATCGCGAGCGATATCGCCCGCGATCCAGTCGTTAAAGCAAAAATACCAGGTCTTTGAAGGCGTGTAGTTTACCCCAAATCGGTGATGATGCAGCGGTGAATTGGAATTAGGCACGAACGAGTTTTTCGTAATCAGACGCGATGGATTGCGTCAGCGCGCCCACTTCAAAATTGTAATCGCCGATCTGGCCCACAGGGGTGACTTCGGCGGCGGTGCCCGTCAGCCAGCATTGCTGGAACCCTTCCAACTCGGCTGGCATGATGTGACGTTCGTGCACGGTGATGCCCTTAGCCTTCAGCATACCAACCACGGTTTGGCGGGTGATGCCGTTCAGGAACGCGTCTGGCAGGGGGGTGTGCACCTCGCCGTCTTTGACGAAAAAGATATTCGCGCCTGTCGCTTCGGCGACATAGCCGCGATAATCAAACATCATCGCGTCCGAGCAGCCCTTGGCCTCGGCGGCGTGTTTGGACATCGTGCAGATCATATACAGGCCCGCCGCCTTGGCCGCGTGAGGAATGGTTTCGGGGCTGGGGCGTTTCCATTTTGCGATGTCCAGCTTGGCTCCCTTCATCTTGGCATCGCCATAGTAATTGCCCCAAGACCAGACGGCCACCGCCATGCGGATTGGGTTCTTCATGGATGCCACGCCCATATCTTCGCCCGCGCCGCGCCATGCGATTGCACGCACATAGCCGTCTGTTAGGTTGTTGGCCTTTAGTGTCGCAGTTTTGGCAGCCTCGATGTCTTCGATCGAAAAGGGCAGATCCATATCCAAAAGCTCGCCCGACTTGCGCAGACGATGCGAATGTTCCACCGATTTGAAAATTTTACCGTTATAGCAACGCTCACCCTCAAACACCGAACTTGCATAATGCAGCGCATGGGTCAAAATATGCACATTGGCGCTGCGCCATTCCACCAGTTTGCCATCCATCCAGATGAATCCGTCCCGATCGTCATAGCCTGCCATCGCGCCCTCCAAATTTGCGAATGTTGCGCATGATAGGC
>CAMAWZ010000230.1 GCA_945861995.1 Pseudorhodobacter antarcticus | reverse complement strand
CCCGGGGCCGAGGTTCATGGATACGAGCCGACCCCGCAAGATTTGGTCGGCGCGATGGATGCGGATTTGATCTTGTGGAACGGGCTTAATCTAGAACGCTGGTTTCAGCAGTTTCTATCCAACATGGGCGATATTCCCAGCGCTGTGCTGTCAGATGGCATTGCGCATATGCCCATCAGCGCAGGATCGTATGAGGGTAAACCAAACCCCCATGCATGGATGTCTTTGGATAATGCGATGATTTACATTGATAATATCGCAAAGGCCCTGTCAGCAGGCGATCCTGACAATGCCGCCGCATACGCCGCCAATGCGGCCACCTATCAGGCCAAGCTAACCGCCGCAATCGCCCCCCTGAAGGCCAAGATAAATGCCATTCCCGATGCGCAGCGTTGGCTTGTGTCGTGCGAAGGGGCGTTCAGTTACCTTGCCCGCGATTTGGGCCTGCGCGAGGCGTATCTTTGGCCGATCAACGCCGATGCCACGGGCACACCGCAGCAGGTGCGCGGCGTGATTGACGTCGTGCGCGAAAACGCCATTCCTGCCGTGTTCTGCGAAAGCACTGTCAACAATGACCCCGCCCGCCAAGTCGCCCTCGAAACGGACGCGCGCTTTGGCGGGGTGCTGTATGTGGACAGCCTTTCTGCCGCAGACGGCCCCGTGCCCAGTTATGCCGATCTTTTGCGCGTGACCACGCAAACCGTGGTCGACGGGCTGACGGGGGCCGCGCCATGAGCATAGCCGCGACCCTTACCGACACGCAAAAGGCCGATGCTGGCCTGTGGGCAGATGGCCTTTCGGTGCGGTATCGCAATGGCCTGACCGCGCTAAAAGACGCCAGCTTTGCCATTCCCAAAGGCACGATTGCGGCGCTGGTGGGGGTGAATGGCGCGGGCAAATCGACGCTGTTCAAGGCGATTATGGGGTTTGTGCCCACCGCCACGGGGCAAATCTCGCTGTTGGGCCACTCGGTGAAAGACGCGCTAAAAGCGGGGCTTGTCGCCTATGTGCCGCAGGCCGAAGAAGTGGATTGGTCTTTTCCTGTTCTGGTCGAAGATGTGGTCATGATGGGGCGCTATGGCCATATGGGCATCATGCGCCGCCCCCGCCCTGCCGACCGCGCGGCGGTGGATGACGCGCTGGCCCGCGTTGGCATGGCCGACTATCGCCACCGCCAAATTGGCGAGTTGTCGGGCGGGCAGCGCAAACGCGTGTTCCTTGCCCGCGCACTGGCCCAAAATGGCCAAGTTATTTTGCTTGACGAGCCCTTTACAGGCGTTGACGTGCAAACCGAAGAGGCGATCATTACCCTTTTGCGCGAACTGCGGGATGAAGGGCGGGTGATGCTGGTATCAACCCATAATCTTGGATCGGTGCCCGAATTTTGCGATCAAGTGATCTTGGTCAAAGGCACAGTTTTGGCCTATGGCCCCACGGCGCAGATTTTCACCCAAGACAATTTGCAAGCGGCCTTTGGCGGCGTTCTGCGCCATTTTGTGCTGGGCGGGGGCGCGCTGCACGATGACGATGATGCGCGCCATGTCACCATTCTAACCGATGATGAACGCCCGATGGTGATTTACGATCAGCGCACCCAAACGCGGGATGGAGCCTGATGTTAGAGCCGTTCAACTATAGCTATATGACAAACGCGATGGTGGTTTCCGCCCTCGTCGGGGCGCTATGTGCGTTTTTGTCGGCGTTTTTAATGTTGTAAGGCTGGTCGCTGATTGGCGATGCGCTGTCCCACGCCATCGTTCCGGGGGTGGCGGGGGCCTATATGCTGGGCCTGCCGCTTGCGCTGGGCGCATTTGCCAGCGGTGGCTTGGCGGCGGCGGCGATGCTGTTTTTCACTGCCCGCACGGGGCTAAAGGAAGACGCGGTCATTGGCGTGGTGTTCACCGCGTTTTTCGGGATGGGGCTGTTTATGATCTCAGTCTCCCCCACGCCAATTGATGTGCGGTCGATCATTTTTGGCAATATTCTGGCCATCTCGCCCGAAGATACGGCGCAGCTTGTTGGCATTGGTGTGGTGGCGCTGGGCGTTTTGCTGGTGTTGTGGCGCGCGCTGCTGGCGGTGTTTTTTGATGAAAGCCATGCGCGATCTATTGGCCTAAATCCAACGCTGCTGAAGGGCGTTTTCTTTGCCCTGCTGGCAGCATCCTGCGTGGCAGCCTTGCAGACTGTGGGCGCCTTTTTGGTGGTGGCCCTGCTGGTCACCCCTGGGGCCACAGCCTATTTGCTGTCAGACCGGTTTGGGCATATTTTGATCTTGTCGGCCGCCATTGGTGCGGGCACGTCCTTTTTGGGGGCCTATGCCAGCTATTTTCTAGATGGGGCCACGGGCGGGCTGATTATTTGCCTGCAAACTTTGGTGTTTTTGGCCGCCTTTGTTTTTGCCCCCAAACACGGGCGGCTTGCGGTGTGGAGGGCGGCGCGCGCATGAGCGATGTGTTCCTGCCCTTTCAATTTCCCTTCATGCAAAACGCCTTTTGGGCCGCGCTTATCCTTGCCCCGCCCACGGCGATACTATCGTGCTATCTGGTGCTGAAAGGCTGGTCACTGATGGGCGATGCCATTGCCCATGCCACGCTGCCGGGCATCGTGCTGGCCTATATTGCAGGCCTGCCGCTGCTGCTGGGGGCGTTTCTGGCAGGGATGTTCAGCGCGGTGGCGATTGGGTATCTGCGCGACAACAGCCGCATTAAACAAGACACTGTCATGGGCATTGTCTTTTCGGGCCTGTTTGGCTTTGGCATGGTTTTGTACACGCAGATCGAATCTGATCTGCATTTAGATCATATCTTGTTTGGCAATATCCTTGTTATCAATGGCGCAGATTTGGCGCAGCTGGCGGTGATTGCCGCGCTGGTTTTGGCCTCGCTCGCGCTGACGTGGCGCAGCCTGCTGCTGCATGCCTTTGATCCTGCAAGCGCCCGCGCGCTGGGCTTGAACGTGAACCTTTTGCATTACGGTTTCTTGGTGCTGCTGTCGGCAACCATCGTCGCCACGCTAAAGGCGGTGGGGCTGATCCTTGCCATTGGGCTGATGATTTCACCCGGCGCAATTGCCTATTTGCTGGTGCGCCGCTTTGCCAGCATGATGCTGGTGGCCACGCTGATCACGTGGGCCGCGATGATTGGCGGGGTTTATGCCAGCTTTTGGTTAAACTCGGCCCCCGCGCCCACAATTGTTTTGCTGCTGTCGGCGATGTTCCTGTTGGCCTTTGCCCGCAAAACCCTGCTGGCGCGGCGCGCGGTTTCAGTTTAGAATAATTCCAAACTTGACTCTGCGGGCACACCTGCATAATTGAGTATAACCGTCGGAGATTATCAGATGTTCATCCAGACCGAATCCACGCCAAATCCAGCCACGCTGAAATTCTTGCCAGGGCAAGAAGTGCTCGATATGGGCACAGCCGATTTTCCAAGTGTAGATGCCGCTTTAATCTCGCCTTTGGCCAAGCGTATTTTTGCCACGGGCCAAGTGACAGGCGTGTTTTTGGGCACTGATTTTGTGACAGTGACCAAGGCTGAAGCCGCCGAATGGAACCATATCAAACCCGCAATTCTGGGCGCGATTATGGAACATTTCCAATCAGGCGCGCCTGTGATGGAGGGCGGCGCGCAGGCCGCACATACGGCACATGACGGGCCTGATGGCGATGTCGTGCGCCAGATTATGGAACTGCTGGATACCCGCGTGCGCCCTGCCGTCGCTCAAGATGGCGGCGACATTACCTTTCACGGGTTTGATCGCGGTGTCGTCTATCTGAACATGAAAGGCGCCTGCGCGGGGTGCCCATCGTCCACACTTACGCTGAAAATGGGCATCGAAAACCTGCTGCGCCATTACATTCCCGAAGTGTTGGAAGTGCGGCCCGTGGCTGCCTAAACCAGCCTGAACGTGCCGCCCATCCTTGCCTTTGACACATCGGGCGCGCATTGCGCGGCGGCGATTTATTGGCAAGATGACGTGCGTGCGCCCGTTCTTCAGTGTGAAGAAATGGCCAAAGGCCAAGCCGAACGTCTGTTGCCGATGATCGAAGAAATGATGTCGGGCGCGGGGCTAACTTGGGCAGATGTCGCAGCGATCGGCGTGGGCGTTGGGCCGGGAAATTTCACGGGTATTCGCATTTCGGTGGCATTGGCGCGGGGGCTGGCGCTGGGCCTTGGTATTCCCGCCATTGG
>CAMAWZ010000229.1 GCA_945861995.1 Pseudorhodobacter antarcticus | reverse complement strand
GGTGTCGTTTTCCGTCTCAAACGTCATGCCCAGACGCTTTAACTCGCGCCGCACGCCGTTGTGATTCGACAAGCTGCCGTTGTGCACAAGGCACTGATCTGGCCCCGTCGAGAACGGGTGCGCGCCCATGGTGGTGACAGCGCTTTCGGTGGCCATGCGGGTATGACCGATGCCGTGAGTGCCGCCCATCTTGGCCACTTCAAAGCGGCTTGCCACATCCTTTGGCAGGCCAACCTCTTTGAAAATCTCGATATTTTCGCCCGAGGACATTACTTTGACCTGTGGCCGCAGATGCGCAACGGCCGAGCGCGCCTCATCAAGCTGGCCCAAGGGAAGCTCCAGCACGGCATGGGTCGATTTCACCAGCATCGCCACAGGCGCACCGATGGCCTCTTTCAGATCACCGTCCAGATCTTTAAAATCCCGTTCGGGATGCGCCGACTGCAGGGTGAGCTTGCCCAACCCTTTGCCTGCTGATGAATAAATCGCGATGCCCGCCGAATCTGGCCCGCGATCTGTCATCGTGATAAGCATGTCTGTCAACATGGCCCCCAGTTGGGGTTCAAGCTTTGGGTCCTTTAAGAACAACCCAACGATTCCGCACATGGATTCGCCTCCTTTTGATTTCCTTAACTTCAAGCCTAGCACCGACGATTCTGCATTTCAACTGTCAAGAAACTTTTTTCCTTGTCGGGAAATGTTTCTTGGCCACCGAAAAGTTGGGTAGGTTTTGCTTGACAGATTGTCGCAAGTATCTTTCCCTGCAAGAAACAAATTTGCCAGGCAGCGAAACGGCGGCGGGGCCCAGCCAAATCTGGCAATCCAACAGGGCCCAAGGGAGGGAAACGTGTTAGACCTAAATCAACGGATTGAGGCGATGCACAAACGCGATGTCACTGTGGCATGGGCGTTTGTTATCGGAATGTGGTTCTCAGTGATCTTTGTTGCCTTTACCACTTGGGGGCTTGCCCCTTCGGGCACGGCCCGCGTCGCACTGCTTTTTGCGGGTGCGATGATTCTTTTGTTTAATACCGCAGCCATTTTGGCCATGCTGCGCCATTACCGCGAAGACCGCGATTTCATCTATGGCCTTGATATCAAGTTTCTTGACGAAGCACGGGGGCGCTAAAGATGGCACATTATACACCCCCCGCCCAAAGCAAGCTTGGCCAGATCATTGACGTGATCGTGCTGGTCACGCTGACAGTCGGCGCCCTATTTGTTCCCTTGTGGCTCGGCATGGCGGGCGCGGCCAAAACGGTTCAGGCCCCCGTGGAAAATCCCACATGGGAGGCCCTTGGCCAAAACACCGTCCAAGCCGCCCAATACGAGGCCCTTGGATACACCCCCGCAAGCGCGCACGACTTAATCCTTGCGCGCTTTGACTACAGCTTCACCGTTGGGGCGCTGATCGTCATGATCGTGGTGATCGTCGCCTATTACGCCTTGATGCTGAAATTTTCCGAAGCGGAGTACCGCGAGGTTATCTCTGAAAAATTTGGCAAGAAATAGGGGGCTGCGATGGAAACTTGGAACTACATAGAATACGCCGCTTGGGGCCTTTCGGCCCTGTTCGGTCTGCTTATGGTGATGGATTGGATCAAGACCGACAGCACCTATTCCGAAGATGTCCTGACCTCTTCTCGTGAAGGCGAGCTTGAGGCCATGACCGAAGAATCCCACAAGGGTTGAGGGCATTATGGCACAAACTGACATCACATCTTCTGAACGCGATGGCATGGGGCCGCATGGCACCAAGGTTGGCCTTTTGCGTGTACTTGGGCCTGCCCATGTCTGGGCACTGGGCGTTGGCATCGTTCTCGTCGGCGAATACATGGGCTGGAACTTTGCCGTTGGCAAAGGTGGGGCCTATGCCGCGCTGATGGCCTGCTGGTTTGCGGGCATCTTGTATTCCTGCGTCGCAATGATCGATTCCGAAGTGACATCGACCGTTGCTGCCGCAGGGGGCCAATACACCCAAGCCAAACACATTGTCGGCCCGCTGATGGCCTTTAGCGTGGGCCTATACCTTGTGTTCGCCTATACGATGCTCGAGGCGGCGAACGCGATTACGGCGGGTTATCTTGTTTCTGTTGTGGCAACGATGACGGGCTATGGCGGCGCATTAGACCAACGCCCGTTCATCATTTTGGTCATCATGTTCCTAGCATGGCTGAACTATCGCGGGGTGCTGGCGACGTTGACGTTTAACCTTGTCATCACCGCCATCGCCTTTACCGCCATTATCGTGCTGTTCTTGTCGACCAGCGGAATTATCGGCGACGGCATCATGCAGCACGCGGCCCTGTTTGAAGGGCATGAAAAGCCCTACGGCTGGATCGGCGTTGTCGCGGCCATGCACTTTGGCCTGTGGTTCTATCTGGGCATCGAAGGCACGACGCAAGCTGCCGAAGAAGTCCGCTCGCCCGCCCGCGCGCTGCCGTTTGGCACGTTGGCTGGCATCATGACCCTTCTTATTGCCGCAACACTCACGTGGTATGTCTGCTCGGGCGTGCTGCCGTGGGAGTTTTTGGGTGATGGGGTGAACGGTTCGGTTGCGCCGCTGTTTGACACGGCGCGGCTGTCGGGGTCGAATGCGCTGATCTGGTTCTTGGGCATTGGCACCCTTTTTGCCACCCTTGCCAGTGCGAATGGCTGCATCAACGATGCGTCCCGCGCATGGTTTGCGCTGGGGCGTGACAAGTATCTGCCCGCTTGGTTTGGGGCCGTGCATCCGCAATACCGCACGCCCTACCGCGCTATCGTGTTTTTGGTGCCGATCGCGCTGATCTTCGCCTTGGGCGCGCCTTTGGATCAGGTGATCACTTTCTCGATCTTGTCGGGGCTTTTGGGCTATACGTTCATGCCGCTGAACATTTTGATGTTCCGCAAAAAGTGGCCCATGGGCACCATCAAGCGGGGCTATGAACACCCATTCCACCCGATCCCTGCGATTGTGCTTTTAAGCCTGTGCGCGTTCACGTTCTTTGCAGTGTTCCTTGGCTATGGCACCCAGCTTGTCGCGATGATTGGCTTTTACATCGTAGTATCGCTGTGGTTCCATTTCTGGCGCTATCGCTTTGTCAACCGTGGCGCACAGTTCACCATGCCTTGGCCGAAACCTCAGGGCTACTAACCCTGACTAACAAACGCTGGCCCGCCCAATCTGTGGCGGGCCAGCACCTTGAAAGCGCCCGATGACCTCTCATTTCCTTCTTGCCGCACTATTCGGGGCCACCGCGCTTTGGCTGGCTTGGGCCACGGTTCAGGCCCACAAAGCCCGCAAGACCGCGCGCGCGCGCTATTTCGGCGCTGTGGAGCCCCTGTTTAATACGGTCGTAACCCTCATCCAGCCCACTGGGTTTGCGCGGATGACCGCGCATTTTGACGATGCCGCCTTTGACCTGCAGGCCATCCCCGACAGCCTGACCTTTCGCAAACTGCCTGCTCTATGGGTGATGCTGACCCTGCCCGCACCCATGCCAGTGAAGGCCACGCTGGACATTATGGCCCGCCCTGCTGGCAACGAGCCGTTTTCCCATTTCGCCAATCTGCCCCAATCGCTGCCCTGCCCGCCCAGCCTGCCTGACGGCACGGCCCTGCGCAGCGACGATGCTAGTGGCGTGCCACCCCTGGAATTGATCGCGCCGCATCTGGCTGTGTTCGACGATCCTAAGGTCAAAGAATTGGTGATCTCGCCCAAGGGCCTGCGCCTTGTGATCCTTGCGGATGAGGCAGAACGTGGCCGCTTTTTGATTTTCCGCGATGCCGAGGTGGGCACGTCGCCCCTGCCTGCCGCGCGCTTGACGCCCTTGATTTCAGCGCTGATCGCGCTGCGCGACACTTTAACAAAGGCCCCACAATGACCACACCGAAAGCCCCGCCCCAGCCCTATCTTGTGCTTGCCATCGCCACCCTCCTGCCTGGCATGGGGCAGGTGATGAACCGCCAGCCGCTGCGCGGGCTGATGTTCGTGTTCTTTGCCGTGCTGTTGGGGGCCTTCACACTAAAAACCGCAGCCCCCGATGTTTCTTTTGTTGGCAAGACCGCAGGGGCACTGTTTGTTTGGGCGATGGGGATGATGGACGCCTACCGCACCGCCCGCCTGCGCCGCGCCATTTGGGAGAAGGACGCAAAGTGAACGTGGCGGGTCTTTGACCCTTATCGGAACTTCGGCGGGAAAACAGTCCACTGGACTGT
>CAMAWZ010000228.1 GCA_945861995.1 Pseudorhodobacter antarcticus | reverse complement strand
TCGCCTGCGATAAAGCCGATGGCGACAAGGTGCTGTTCGATCACCCCGCCAATTGCAGCGAGTATAGACGGGATATAGGCCCCATTCACCCATGCCCCGCCGCGCGGATCGAACACGGCCTTTAGTTCCTCGACCACAAAGGACACGTCCCCACCACGGCGGAACACGGCAGAAATCATTCGTGTTAGCGCAACTGTCCAGGCGAAATGTTCCATGTTTTTGGAGTTGATAAACACTTCGAACGGGCGGCGGTGGCCTGCAATGACGGTGTCGTTGATGGTGATATACAAGGCGTGTTCGCTGATGGGCCATTTCACCTTATAAGTACTGCCTTCCAAGGCGGCGGGGCGTTCCAGCGGTTCGGATAGATAGACGACCTCGCCCATCGGTGCTGGTTCTGGTTGGGCAGGTTTGGCTGCGTCTGATACTGTTAGAACCGACCCCGTCACCGCATTGGGGCGATATGTGGTGCAGCCTTTGCAGCCCTGATCCCAAGCAGCCATATACACTTCGGCAAAATCGTCAAAGCTGATGTCTTCGGGGCAGTTGATGGTTTTGGAAATGGAACTATCGACCCATTTTTGCGCCGCCGCCTGCATTTTCACATGGTCTAAGGGCGGCAAGGTTTGGGCGTTGACGAAATAATCGGGCAGGGGGGCATCGCCGTGCATCTCGCGCCATTTGGCAACGGCGTAATCGACGACCTCTTCTTCCGTGCGGCTGCCGTCTTTTTGCAGCACTTTGCGGGTGTAGGCATAGGCGAACACGGGTTCGATGCCGCTAGACACATTCCCTGCATACAGCGAAATCGTGCCCGTGGGCGCGATAGAGGTGAGCAGCGCGTTGCGGATGCCGTGGGCGGCAATAGCCTGCCGCACATCCGCGTCCATGCCGCGCATTGTGCCAGAGGCAAGGTATTTTTCCGCATCAAACAGCGGGAAAGCGCCCTTTTCGCGCGCCAAATCCACCGATGCCAGATAGGCGCTGCGGGCGATGGCGTGCATCCAATATTCGCATTGGCGGGCGGCTTCATCGCTGCCATAGCGCAGGCCCAGCATCAACAGGGCATCTGCTAGCCCCGTTACCCCAAGGCCAGTGCGGCGTTTCGCCTGCGCCTCGGCGGCCTGCTGCGGCAGAGGAAAGCGGCTGGCATCGACCACATTATCCATCATGCGCACGGCGGTGCGCACGAGGTCGTCCAGAGCGCCCACATCCATCTGCGCGGCTGGGCTAAAAGCGTCCTTCACCAGCACCGCCAGATTGACGCTGCCCAAAAGGCACGCGCCATAGGGCGGTAAAGGCTGTTCGCCGCAGGGGTTGGTCGCGGCAATCGTTTCCACGTAATTCAGGTTATTCGCCGCATTGATGCGGTCGATGAAAATCACGCCTGGTTCGGCGAAATCATAGGTGTTGCGCATGATCTTGGCCCACAAATCCCGCGCTTGAAGCGTTTTGTAGACGCGCCCGCCATGCAGCAAATCCCACGGGCCATCCGCTTTGACCGCATCCATAAAGGGGTCGGTCACCAGCACAGAAAGGTTGAACATACGCAGGCGGGCGGGGTCGCGTTTCGCCTCGATAAACGCTTCGATATCGGGGTGATCGCAGCGCAGCGTGGCCATCATTGCCCCGCGCCGACTGCCCGCCGACATAATCGTGCGGCACATCGCATCCCACACATCCATAAAGGACAGCGGGCCAGAGGCATCGGCAGCAACCCCCATCACAGCCGCGCCGCGCGGGCGGATGGTGGAAAAATCATAGCCAATGCCGCCGCCTTGCTGCATGGTCAGCGCCGCCTCGCGCAGGGCATCAAAAATGCCGCCCATACTGTCGGGGATCGTGCCCATGACAAAGCAGTTGAACAGCGTTACCGACCGCCCCGTGCCAGCCCCCGCAATAATGCGACCTGCTGGCAGGTATTTGAACCCCTCTAGGGCTGCGTAAAACTTATCCTCCCACGCGGCGGGGTCTTTTTCTACAGATGCCAAATCCCGCGCAACGCGCCGCCATGTATCTTGCACTGTGGCATCGATAGCAGCGCCGCTGGCATCCTTTAGGCGGTACTTCATATCCCAAATCTGGGCAGCAATTGGCGCGGAAAAGCTGGACATAATCCCCCCTAAGACAGTACAAAGATGTGGTGTTGGCAACAGGCAGAGGCGCAAGATAACGCTTGAACTGCCCATGGGCAAGCGAAAGACGCGCCCTTGTTGCCGCACCAAATCAGGTTATGTTCAGCGCCAGCCAAAGGGGGAATCGTGGCGCATTTGAATATCATAAAGCTGTGTGTGGGGGCGAGTTCCGTCGAAGACCTAGAGGCATGGCAGCGTCAAAACGCCCCCTATTGGGCCAAAGGCACGGCGCAGCATATCACGCGTATGTATCCCAAACGTGACGCCGATATTTTGGGCGGCGGCAGCCTATATTGGGTGATTAAGGGCGCGGTTTTGGCCCGGCAAGAGATTTTGGATTTTGCACCCGTGCAAGGGGACGATGGTATTTCGCGCTGCGCCTTTATCCTGAATGCGCAGATCATCCGCACCCATCCCGCCCCGCGCCGCGCCTTTCAGGGCTGGCGCTATCTAGAGGCCAAGGACAGCCCGCCCGATCTGCCGAAGGGCCGCGCCTCCGAGGCGCCCCTGCCGCAAGAATTGGCGCGCGCCTTGGCCGAAATGGGCCTGCGTTAAATGCAAAACCCTGCGCTTGCGCCAAATCGTTTCCTTGTAGCGGCAGCGCCCGTGATCTTTTTGGTGCTGTGGTCGGCGGGCTATGCCATTGCCAAGCTTGGGCTGCACTATGCCCAGCCCTTCACGCTTTTGGCGCTGCGCTATGGGGTGGTGCTGGTTATCCTTTCACCCTTTGCCCTGATACTGCGCCCGCCCTTGCCAGCGCGCGCCGCCGATTGGGGGCATATCGCCCTTGTGGGGCTTTTGATTCAGGCAGGCTATTTCGGCCTTGCCTATGCCGCCTTTACCGCAGGCATGCCGGCCGCGCTGTTTGCCATTATCGTGTGCTTGCAGCCAATTCTGGTGGCCTTTGCCGCGCCGAAATGGGTGGGCGAGAGGGTTGGCCCTTTGGCGTGGATTGGCCTTGGCCTTGGCCTCGCGGGGGCGGTGGTGGCGGTGCTTGCGCGCGGCAATATTCAGGCGGCAAGCCCACTTGGCATTGGCCTGTCAGTTGCGGCGCTGTTGGCAATATCAGTGGGTACACTTTGGGAAAAGCGGTTCGGCCGCAACCATCACCTAATTACGACAAACCTTATTCAGTATGGCGTTGGGTTTGCCTTTACACTGCCTGCCGCCTATGCACTTGAAAATATGCAAATTAATTGGCAGCCGCAATTCGTTTGGGTTCTGATTTATCTTGTGGTGGGCAATTCGCTGCTGGCGATGACGCTGCTGCTGGCGATGATCCGCGCTGGCGAGGTGGCGCGGGTATCGTCCTTGTTCTACCTTGTGCCTGCCTTGGCCGCACTGTTCGCTTGGCCGATTTTGGGCGAGGCCATGCCGCCGATGGCATGGGCTGGCATGGCGCTGGCGGGCCTTGGCATTGCGCTGGTGGCCAAGAAATCTTGATGCGTAAAGTCTAAATCATCAACTTGGCCAGCAGTGCTGCGCGGGTATGTTCCAGCCCCGCCCAATCGGCGCGCAGGCTGGCGTAAAGCGTGGCTTGGCTTTGGTGGATCACAGCGTCTTGCAGCACCTTTAGGTGGTTGGCGCGCAATGTCTCGCCCGATGACGTGATATCGGCAATCGCCTCGGCGGTACCATTTTTCACTGTGCCTTCGGTGGCCCCCTGACTGTCGACCAGTTGATAATCGGCCACGCCTTGGGCCGTCAGATAGTCGCGCACCAACCTGTGGTATTTGGTCGCAATGCGCAGGCGGAACCCGTGGGCGGCGCGAAAGCCCGCAGCCGCTGCATCCAGATCGTCGAGTGTTTCTACGTCAATCCAAACGGCAGGCACGGCCAAAATTAGGTCTGCATGGCCAAATCCCATCGGGGTCAGTTCCTGCGCCTGCATCTGCCAATCGGCCAGTTTGTCGCGCAGCAAATCGCTGCCCGTCACGCCCAAATGAATGCGCCCTGCGGCCAATTCGCGCGGAATTTCGCCTGCCGAAAGCAAGACAAGTTCTAACCCATCCATGCCCGAAACCGCGCCCGCATATTCGCGCGCTTCGCCAGATTGCCGCATGGCAAGCCCGC
>CAMAWZ010000227.1 GCA_945861995.1 Pseudorhodobacter antarcticus | reverse complement strand
AAGAACGGCAAGAATCGTCGACAGCCGCCCACCATCCAGCCCCACCACAGTGCGGCGCGGGGTGCCAAGGGGGGACGGGGCAACCAGCGCCTGAATTTCCGTCAGCACGGGGCGCGTGCCCTCAATGCCTGCAAACACCGCCGATCCTGCCGAAGGCGCGCCGCGTTCAGATAGGAACAGGGCAGATGGGTTTGCCACCTCGACCAGACCGCCGCCGCTCATTTCAAACACGCCAATTTCATCGGCGGGGCCAAAGCGGTTTTTCACCGCGCGCAGGATGCGAAATTGGTGCCCCCGCTCGCCTTCAAAATACAGCACAGTGTCAACCATATGTTCCACCACGCGGGGCCCGGCAATTTGCCCGTCTTTGGTGACATGGCCCACCAGCACAATCGCAACCCCGCGCCGTTTGGCAAAGGTGACCAGTTCATGGGCTGCGGCGCGCACTTGGGATACCGACCCCGGCGCGCTGTCCACCGTATCCAGCCACATGGTTTGAATGGAATCGATGATGGCAAGCTGTGGGCGCTCGGCGTCCAGCGTTGTTAAAATATCGCGCAAATTGGTTTCTGCGCCCAGCGCCACGGGTGCAGCGGTCAGCCCCAACCGCTGCGCGCGCATTTGCACTTGGGCGGCGGCCTCTTCGCCCGAAATATACATCGATTTCACACCGCTGCGCGCAAAGCTGGCAGCGGCTTGCAGCAGCAGGGTGGATTTGCCAATGCCCGGATCACCGCCCACCAAAATGGCCGATGCTGGCACAAGGCCGCCGCCCAAAACGCGGTCAAGTTCGGCAATACCAGACGAGACGCGCGGCGGCGCATCGGCTTGCGTGGCAAGGTCGGTCAGATGGATCGCCCGCCCTTTGCCGCCCAGCGCCTTGGGGCCAGCCGAAAGCGGGGTTTCTTCGACCAGAGTGTTCCACGCGCCGCAGCCTTCGCATTTGCCAATCCATTTGCGATGCGCCGCGCCGCAGACCGTGCAGGTGAAATTGGGGGAGGATTTTCTCATGCGCAGGTCATGCCCTGAATCATTGCGCGCTTCAAGTCTTGAGTTTCCAAAGCGACAACGCGAGCGAGGCCAGAACGCATCCTGTGAACAGATACAGCCCCCATGCCGCCTGCACCGTGACATGGCCCGCGCCTTTGGCGATAACGATATACAGCGCAATCAGGAAAATATCCGCCATCGCCAGTTTGCTGGCCAGTTGTAGGGCAGGGGTGGCGCGCGGGGGCAGTTTGCCCATATCCTGCGCCAGCATCGCCAGCAGTTTGGCATAGGGCGCGATGATGGCAAACAGCGTGACCACAGCCGCAAGCCAGACATCTGAGCGCCACAATTCGACCAGACCCGATAGGATGGATATTTCCTGCATCCCAAAAATCGGCAAAATCGCCGCCCGCATCAGGGGGGCCGCCCATGCGATGGGGAAAAGGAGGAGAAGGGCGAAAATTACCGCACGGCGCATCAGCGTACCGATTCAATCGGCCCATCACTGCGCCCGTGGATGAATTGCTGCAAATACGGGTCTGTTGCCGCGTCCATATCCGCCACTGGCCCCGTCCACTGAATAACCCCGCCGTGCAGCATGGCCACATTATCGGCAATCGCGCGCACCGATGACATATCATGCGTGATGGTCATGGCGGTTGCCCCCATTTCGACCACAATCTCGCGGATCAGCGCGTTGATCACGCCCGACATGATCGGGTCTAGTCCCGTTGTCGGCTCGTCAAAAAAGATAATCTCAGGTTCCGCCGCAATCGCGCGGGCAAGTCCCACGCGCTTTTGCATCCCGCCTGACAGTTCGGCGGGAACAAGGTCCGCGACCGAGGGTTTCAGCCCCACGCGGCGCAGCTTTTCAATAGCAATTTCGCGCGCCTGATCCTTGGGCCGCGCCAGGGGGCCGCGCATCAGGCGAAACGCCACGTTTTCCCACACCTTCAGGCTGTCAAACAGCGCGCCGCCTTGGAACAGCATGCCAAAACGGGCCAAAAACGCCTCACGCTCGGCCTTGCGCACATCTTGCCCGTCCAGCGAAATCAGACCTTTATCGGGGCTCACCAGCCCAAGGATAGATTTGAGCAGCACCGATTTACCCGTGCCCGACCCGCCGATCACCACCATCGAAGTGCCGCGCGCGATTGTCAGATCAACCCCGCGCAAAACCGCGTTTGGCCCGAATGTTTTATGCACGCCTGACAGGGTGATCATGATCCGAACAGCACCGAGGTTAGGATGAAATTGGCAGCCAGTATCAAAATGGACGCAGACGCCACCGCCCCCTTGGTCGCCCCGCCCACGCCCTGCGCGCCGCGCCCCGAGTTCATGCCGTAATAGCAGCCGATTAAGGTTGCAATAAACCCAAACACCGCGCCTTTGATCAGCGAAGATACCACATCCGCCGTTTGCAGAAAATCGACGGTGTTTTTGATATAAGAGGCAGGGTTAAACCCCAACTGCCCCGTGGCCACCAAAAAGCCGCCCATAATGCCGATGATATCGCCAATTCCCACCAGCAGCGGCACGCACAAAAACCCTGCCAGCACACGCGGCACGGTTAGGTATTTCATCGGGTTGGTCGAAAGGGTGACAAGCGCGTCAAGCTGTTCGGTCACCTTCATCGTGGCAATTTCGGCAGCAATCGAAGATGTCACGCGCGCTGCAATCATCAGCCCCACCAGCACGGGGCCCAGTTCGCGCACCATGCCAATCGCTACGATCTGCGGCACCACCGCTTCGGCCGAAAACCGCTGCCCGCCCGCATAGATTTGCAAGGCCAGCGCGCCGCCTGTAAAAATCGCCGTCAGCCCCACCACGGGCAAGGATAGCCAGCCCACATTCAGCAGCGCACTGGCAAATTCGCGCGCGTAAAAAGGGGGGCGCAATATATGACCCAACGTTTGCGCGCCGTAAATCGTCATGCGCCCTAATGCTGCAAGGCTGGCCAAAACGGGGCGGCCCAGCGCGGCCAATGCCGCAGAAATAGGGGCCAGACCCTGCGCCATGGCCTAGGCCTCTTCCTTGCGGTAATGCCGCCGATAGCGCGTCCCAAGCGAAGTTAGGATTTCATAACCCATCGTTCCTGCCACTTCGGCCAATTGGTCAAAACCTTGGTAGGGGCCGATAATGTCTAAGTAATCAGGCACTTGCGGCAAATGAGTGATGTCGACTGTGATGAAATCCATCGAAACGCGCCCGATCAACGGGCAGGGGGTGTCACCATCCCACAGCGTGGCTTTGTTCGACAACGTGCGCATCAGCCCGTCGGCATAGCCGCCCGAAACCGTGGCGGTGATTGTGGGCAGATCGGCCATCCAACCCTGCGCATAGCCCACAGTTTCGCCTGCGTTCACCTCATGCGTTTGGATGACGGGCAAAGACAGGCGCACCACGGGCGCGGCCCCTGTAAAGGGCGCGCCACCATACAGGCCCACGCCGGGGCGGGTCAGGTCAAAGTGATACTTCGGCCCCAGCAAAACGCCCCCCGTCGCCGCCAAACTGCGCGGCACGCCCGTGCCATCGGTCATCGCTTGGAACAGGATCAACTGGCCGTGGTTCATTGGATTGTCAGGCTCGTCCGCGCAGGAAAGATGCGACATGATCAGTTCAGGGCCTGCGTCCAGCACAAAGGGGGCAACCGCCTCCCATTCCAGTTCTTTCATGCCAAGGCGGTTCATGCCAGTATCCAGCTGAATGCCAAAACCCGCCCCCGGCAGGCCTTCTAAATGGCGGGTGATTTGGTCAATTGAATTGAGCATGGGCGTTAGATCAAGATCGCCGATCATATCGGTATCGCCCGCCATATGGCCCGAAAGAATGTTGATCTGCGGGCCTGGCCCAAGGCTTTGGCGCAGGGTTGCGCCCTCTTCTGTGTTTGCCACGAAAAAGCGCCGCGCGCCAGCGGCGGCCAAGGCGCGCGCCACGCGCGGCGCGCCAAGGCCATAGGCGTCAGCCTTGACCACAGCCGCCGTTTGCACGCCCGATGCAGATGCCCGATCCAGCGCGCGCCAATTGGCCGCGATGGCATCTAAATCCACTGTCAAAACACCCGTGCCCATAGCGCCCCTTTGCTTGTTGCCCCCGTTTTCACTGCCCCGCGCGCAGGGTCAAGCGGATTTTATCCCTTGGACTGCCCGCGGCGCTGCATGGGCGAGATTTCGTTAAAGTTTTTAACCTTAACGGGCTGTTTGCTTTGCTGGGCTACTCTGAAGGTT
>CAMAWZ010000226.1 GCA_945861995.1 Pseudorhodobacter antarcticus | reverse complement strand
AAGACAACCGCACCTTCTATCTGACCTTCGACAACGTAGGCGTGGGCCGTATCATTGCCGAAACCGTCAAGGCAGCCAAGCCAGATGGCAACTATGCCATCATCAAGGGCGACCCAGGCGATCCAAACGCTGGCTTCTTGCTGCAAGGCATGATGGAAGTCATCGGCGCAGACGTGGAAGCTGGCACGATCAAGATCGTTGGCGAAGCGTCGACCGACGGCTGGAAGCCAGAGAATGCTCAGAAGAATATGGAGCAGATCCTGACCGCCAACAGCAACGCTGTTGACGCAGTTTTGGCCCAGAACGACGGTATGGCTGGCGGCGCAGTGGCAGCACTTGCAGCGCAGGGCATGAACATTCCAGTTGGCGGTCAAGACGGTGACTTGGCAGCGATCAACCGCGTTGCACGCGGCACCCAGACCGTTTCGGTTTGGAAGAACGTGCGCGATCTGGGTAAAATCGCTGGCGAAGTGGCATCGGCATTGGCCGAGGGCGCAGCACTGGACGCAATCCCGAACGCTGTAAAGTTCTCGGGCGGCGAAAAGGGCGTTGAAATGAACGCAATCCTGCTGGCACCAACCCCATTGACCAAAGACAACCTGAACTTGGCGATTGACGCAGGTCACATCACCAAAGAACAGGCTTGTGAAGGCGCAATGGAAGGTATTGCTGCTTGCCAGTAATGGTATGACTATCGTGCCAGCGGGGAAACCCGCTGGCATATTTTTTCGCGCATCAGACCCCGCCGTAAATTGGTCTATGCCCCTTGTGGCCGTGTTGGGCGTTTGGCCCAAACCCTGCCCACGCCCCAGCCAACAGTGGTGGATCACCTATGTCAGATAATGCGCACGCCCCTGCGACCAAAGACGCCCAAATGGGCGCAATCGCCCGCTTCCTGCAAGCAACCGAAATCAACACCCGCCTTTTGGGGATGGTTGGCGCGCTCTTGCTGATTTGGGGCGGATTTCATATTTATGGCATCGTGTTCAACGGGCAAGGCGCGTTTATAACGCCGCGTAACCTGTGGAACTTGTCGGTGCAAACTGTGTCCATCGGCATTATGGCCACGGGCATGGTGCTGGTGATTGTCACGCGCAATATTGATCTGTCGGTGGGCAGTATCATTGGCGTGACAGGTATGGCGATGGGCATTTTGCAGGTGGAAATTCTGCCCGATTATGTCGGCATCGGCCATTGGTCGATTTGGATCATCACTGCGATCGTCGGCCTTGCGCTGGGCGCGCTGATTGGGGCGTTTCACGGCTGGCTTATTGCGTACCGCGACATTCCGTCGTTCATTGTCACGCTGGGCGGCCTTATGGTGTGGCGCGGTATGGCGTTTTTGTCGGCGGGTGGCAAAACCATTGCGCCAGTGGACGCCAACTTTGCGCTGCTGGGCGGCGGGCCTTATGGCACTGTGGGCGCAATGGGCAGTTGCATTGTGGGCGCACTTGCCGCCGCTGGCGTGATCTGGATGATCGTGGCGGGCCGTGCATCGCGCCGCAAGCATGACTTTGCGCAGCGTCCGATTTGGGCCGAATCTGTTCTGGCCGCGCTGGGCGTTGGCCTTATCGCGGGCGCGGTTTTGGTTGTAAACTCGTTCTATTGGCCAAAGGGCATTGTGGCCGATTACGCTGCAGCCAATGGCCTGACACTCGACCCTGAAAACACATTCATCAGCTATGGCTTTGCTATTCCGGTGCTTATTCTAGTGGGCGTGGGCATCTTGATGACCATCTTGATGACCCGCACCCGCTTTGGCCGCTATGTCTTTGCAATTGGCGGCAACCCCGAAGCGGCCGCGCTGGCGGGGATTAACACCAAAGCGATGACGACCAAGATTTTCGCCCTGATGGGGATGCTATCTGGCCTTGCGGCTGTGATTGCGTCGGCGCGCCTGAACTCGGCCACCAACGCGTTGGGCACGTTGGACGAGCTGTATGTGATTGCTGCCGCCGTTATCGGGGGCACATCGCTGGCGGGCGGGGTTGGCACGATTTACGGGGCCATCCTTGGCGCGCTGGTGATGCAGTCGCTGCAATCGGGCATGGTTCTGATCGGCTTTGACGCCGCCGTGCAGCGCATAGTGGTGGGGCTGGTTCTGGTTCTGGCCGTGTATCTGGACAATCTTTACAACAAAGCCGTGAAATAGGGGAAAAACCATGACAAATAAAGGAACCCCATTGGTCGAGATGCGCGACATTTCGATTTCCTTCGGCGGGATCAAGGCCGTGGATAACGTGACTGTCGATCTGTATCCGGGCGAAGTTGTGGGCCTGCTGGGCCACAACGGCGCGGGCAAGTCGACCCTGATCAAATGCCTTTCGGGCGCATATCAAAAAGATGCGGGCGAGATTTTGATCAATGGCGAGCGGGTGGACATCAACAACCCCCGCGATGCGCGCGCGCAGAACATTGAAACCATCTATCAAACGCTGGCTTTGGCCGACAATCTGGATGCGGCATCCAACCTGTTTTTGGGGCGCGAGATTGTGGGGCCAAGTGGATTTCTAGACGAAAGCGCGATGGAGGCAGAAACCCGCAAAATCATGGCGCGGCTGAACCCCAATTTCCGCAAGTTCAACGTGCCAGTGTCCGCGCTGTCTGGCGGTCAGCGCCAATCGGTCGCCATTGCCCGCGCGGTGTATTTTAACGCTAAAATCCTGATCATGGACGAGCCAACGGCGGCACTTGGCCCGCAAGAAACGCAGATGGTGGCCGAGCTTATTCAAGAATTGAAAAAGCAGGGCCTTGGCATTTTCCTGATTGAACATGACATCCACAACGTCATGAAACTGTGTGACCGCGCTGTGGTGATGAAAAACGGCCAGCGCGTGGGCACTGTGAATGTGAACGAAGTGACCGATGATGACATCTTGGGCATGATCATCATGGGCAAAAAGCCAGCCAAGGCCGCATAATGTATATCGGCCTTGATCTGGGTACATCGGGGCTGAAAGGCATCCTGATTGATGATAATCAGCGCGTATTGGCCGAGGCGACTGCGCCCTTGACCGTGCAGCGCCCGCAGGATGGGCACAGCGAACAACTGCCCGCCGATTGGGTTGCTGCGGCCGAGGCGGTGATGGATCAGCTTGCCGTGCATGGTCTATCAAAGGTGCGCGCCATTGGTCTGTCGGGCCATATGCATGGCGCGACTTTGCTGGATAAATCGGACGAGGTTCTGCGCCCCTGCATTTTGTGGAACGACACCCGCAGCCATGCCGAAGCGGCGGCGATGGACGCAAACCCTGCATTTCGCGCGGTGTCAGGCAATATCGTGTTTCCCGGTTTTACCGCGCCAAAACTGGCGTGGGTGCGCAGGCACGAGCCGCAGATTTGGGACAAAATCGCCAAGGTTCTGCTGCCAAAAGATTACCTGCGCCTGTGGCTGACGGGCGGGCATATGGCCGAGATGTCTGATGCTGCTGGCACGTCATGGCTGGATACAGGCGCGCGCGATTGGTCGGATGATTTGCTGGCGGCCACGGGGCTGACCCGCGATCATATGCCGTCACTGGTGGAAGGCTCTGAAGTGTCAGGCCACTTGCGCGAGACCTTGGCCGCGCGCTGGGGCCTGCCTGCCGCTGTGGTGATTGCGGGCGGCGGCGGCGATAATGCTGCATCGGGCGTTGGCGTGGGTGTGGTGCGCGCGGGCGAGGCGTTTGTCTCGCTTGGCACATCGGGCGTGCTGTTTGCCGCCAATGCGGGCTATCAGCCAGACCCTGCCACGGCGGTGCACACGTTCTGCCATGCCTTGCCCAACACTTGGCATCAGATGGGCGTGATTTTGGCCGCGACCGATGCGCTGAACTGGTACGCGGGCCTTGTGGGGGCAGATGCCGCCAGCCTAACGGGGGAACTTGGGCCGCTCCAAGCGCCATCTAAAACCACCTTCCTGCCCTATCTGGGGGGCGAGCGTACGCCGCTGAACTCTGCCTCTATTCGCGGGGCGTTTACGGGGCTGGAACATGCCACAGACCGCATGGGCGGCACCCGCGCCGTGCTGGAAGGCGTGACCTTTGCCATACGTGATTGCCGCGATGCGCTGGCCGCAACAGGCACGCGCATTGAAAACCTGCTGGCTGTGGGGGGCGGCTCGCGCAGCGACTATTGGCTGGCGGCCATCGCCACCGCGCTAAACTGCCCCATCTCGCTGCCCGTGTCGGGCGATTTTGGCGGCGCTTTTGGCGCAGCACGGCTGGCCATTATGGCGGCCACGGGGGCAGGGGCAGAGATTGCCACCTTGCCCAAAATCGCGCGTCAAATCCTGCCAGACCCCGCCCTA
>CAMAWZ010000225.1 GCA_945861995.1 Pseudorhodobacter antarcticus | reverse complement strand
AGATTGCCCGACAATCGCGGTGATTTTGCCCGCAGGCGCGCTAAAAGACAGACCGCGCAGCACAGGTGTTTCGCCATGGGCAAAGACCACATTGTCAAACACAATCTTAGGCGCGCCCTGCGGCAGGGCAGCACTGATGGCAGGGCGCTGGCCCAGCGGGGCGCGGTCAAGCAGGCTATAAATGCGCGCAAGGCTGGCCTTGGCTACTGTCCATGTGCCCGACAATTCGCCCAGCCTGCGCAAAGGCTGGAAAGTCAGCGACATGGCTGTGAAAAACGACATAAACTCGCCGGTTGTACGCGCGCCTGATGCGATTTTATCGCCTGCCATCCACAGCACCGCGAAAAAGCCAAGCCCCGTGATCAGATCAATCATCGCCGGCATCAAATTGCGCCCGGCGGCCGATTTCACCTCGGCGCGCTGAATGCTGCCCAGTACGCGGGCGTAGCGTTGGGTCTGATACGTCTCTAGCCTGTTCAGTTTAACCGACTGAATGCCGTGGAAGATTTCGTCCAGCCTTGTGGCGCGCTGGCCCGCTTGGTCGCGGATATGGCCCGATTTGCGCCGCACATAGCGCTGCACCAGCACCGAAGGCAAGATCAGCAGCGGCGCGCCGATCAGCGCGGCCAAAGTCCAGACAACGTCGATGGACAGCGCCACAGCCAGCAGCGCCACCAGACCCAGCGCATCGCGCCCCACGCCCGTGACAACCGATGTCCACAGCCCTTGCACCGCAAGTGTATCGCCCTGCACCCGTTCAATCAGCATCCCCGGCGAATGGTCGTGAAAGAACCCCTGATCCAGCCGCAAAATATGGGCCAAAAGGCCGCTTTGCATGCGCGCCGACACCCGCTGCGCGATAGATGACATCAGCGTGCGCGAAGCCACAACGCAGATCGCCCGCACCGCGAAAAGGGCAAATATCGCCCCGCCAACCCAAACCAGCGCGTCTTGCCCGCCGGGTTTGAACACTTGGTCAAACAGGGGTTTTAGCAGATAAGACAGCGCCCCACGCGCTGATCCTTCGATCATCATCAGGCCAAAGCCAAGGCCCAGCCAACCCCATTCGGGGCGCAGATAATCGCGCCAAAAGCGGCGGGTCAGGTTGGGGGGCGGCGCGTCCATACCGCATACTTAATCGTGCGGGGGCGGGGGCGCAAGGCTCGCGGCGGGCTAGGGTTAGGGCTTAGATGGGGGCGCGCGGTCAGGCGCGGGCCAGGCCAGAACCAAGGCGGCAGCGATCAGAATTCCAACCCCTGCAAAGGTGTAACCATCTGGAAAATCGTCAAAAACCAGCCAGCCCAGAACTGTTGCCATAATCATTTCACTATAGGCCAGCGGCGCCAAAAGGCTGGCTTCGGCATGATCATAGGCGCGCAAAATCAGAAAATGGCCAAAGCTGGCAATCGCGCCCAAGGCGGCCAGCATGGCCCATTGGGCGGGGCTTGGGGCCGTCCAAACCCACGGCATAAGGCAGGCCAGTGCCACTGCCGCGATCATGTTCGTCTGAAAGGTCACGGCAATGGCCGATGCCCCGCCCGCCACCCAGCGCGACAGCAGGAAATACAGTGCCAGCGCCACCCCCGCACCCAGCGCCAGCAAACTACCCGCTGAAATGGCAACCATGCCCGGCCGCAGGATCACCACGATCCCGACAAATCCAAGGCCCACCGCGCCCCAACGCCGCACGTCCACCGCCTCGCGCAGGATCAGCGCGCCAAGCGCCGTGACGATAATGGGCTGCACAAAGAAAATCGCCAAAGCGTCGGCAATGGGCAGGGTTTTCAGGCTGGAGAAAAACAAAAATGTCGCGCCCGACAACAGGGCCGCGCGCAAGGTATGCACCCAAATCTGCTGCGGCCACAGGCTTGCCACAGATCCCGCGCGGGCTGCGCCGTGCAGAGCAAAGGGCAGGAACGTCAGCGCGCCAACCGCCATGCGGGCAAAGGCGATTTGTACAATAGGAACGCCGCTCGAACCCAAAATTTTGGCAAACACATCAATAAACGGCAGGCTTACCATTGCCCCCAGCATAAAGGCAATGCCGATCAGATTATTGCGCGGGCTTGCTGTCAGGCTCATCCTGCCTGTCTGCCTTGTTTTGTCCGCCTGCGCAAAGTGCGATGCCCTCTGGCCCTATCAGCCGCCCAGTTTGGCGATAAATGCCTGCATTTGCGCAATTTCGGCGGCTTGCGCGTCGATAATTGCCTGCGCCAGCGCGCGCATTTCGGGATCGGTTCCGTGCTGCAATTGGATTTGCGCCATGGCGACCGCCCCTTGGTGATGGGCCAACATGGCGCGGGCAAAATCTAGGTCGGGGTTTTCCGAATAGGTGATGGTCATGCCTTGATGCATGACGGCATTGGCTGCGTCATAGGCCCTAGCCCAAGGCGCGCTCGACATGCTGTGCCCGCCGTGCGCGGAATGATCGACCTTATCTTGCGCCATCCCTGCGCCAACGGTCAAACCGAAGGTAGCAGCGGCTGCAGCAGCAATGATCGTGGTTTGGGCAAAACGTTTCATAAGCGCCTCCTATGGGTGCAATCTGTTTGCGGCGCGGGGCATGTAAAGACAAATCACAAATCTGTCATATTTAATCGGCGTGGTTACCTTCACTTTAACCTAATACTTGGTATAAATGAAGAAATCGTACATTTAGGCCGCGCCATGTCCCGCAATAAGCCAATCATTGGCATTATCTCTAACCTACATCAGATCAACCACCGCTATGCGGTGCATGGGTCTGGTTTGATGAATGCGCAGGCGGTGCTGGCGGTGACGGGCTGTGTGCCGCTGATTATTCCAGCCGATCCCAGCACTGCATCTGTCGCCGATTTGCTGGACACCTGCGATGGGTTTTTGCTGACAGGCGGGCAGCCCAATGTCCACCCCGAAGAATACGGCGAGGAGACGACCCCTGCACATGGCTACTTTGACCGTGGCCGCGATGCGATTACGCTGCCATTGATCCGCGCCTGTGTCGATCGGGGCCAGCCGTTCCTTGGTATTTGCCGTGGTTTTCAAGAGGTGAACGTGGCCATGGGCGGCACGCTGCACCCCGAAATCCGCGAATTGCCGGGCCGCATGAACCACCGTATGCCCCCAGATGGCACGCTGGACGAGGTGTTCGCGCTGCGTCACGCCGTGCAATTCACCAAAGGCGGGGTATTTGCCCGCCTGATGGGCGCGGATGACGTGATGACGAACACGCTGCACGGCCAAGGCATCAAAGACGCAGGCCCGCGCATTGTGATCGATGGTCACGCCCCCGATGGCACGCCCGAGGCGATTTATATCGCAGCTGCGCGCGGCTTTACGCTGGCGGTGCAATGGCATCCCGAATTTAACGCCGAAAATGATCGTGTTTCGCGCCCGCTGTTCACCGCATTTGGCGACGCTGCCCGCGCTTGGGCGCGCGGCGAAGTTTTGGGGGGTGACGTGATTGGGGAAGAAGCTTTAGGCGGGCAAGACCCCCTTTCCTGCGCGGGCTGATACCGCTAACATCCCTTCAAATCGGGACTGCCCCGATAACGGGAGAAGACTATGAAACGATCACGTATCAACGACATTATGGGCGCAGCGGATGAGATGATCCGCCACTACGGCTTTGTGCTGCCGCCCTTTGCCTTTTGGACGCCCGAGCAGTTTGTGGCCAAGCGCGATGTCGCGGCGCGGGTGATATCGGGCCGCTGCGGCTGGGATATTACCGATTACGGGCAGGGGCGGTTTGATGACATGGGTCTGTTCCTGTTCACCCTGCGCAACGGCGAACTTGCAGATTTGCAGCGCGGCGGCGGTATGTGTTACGCCGAAAAGCTGCTGATTTCCCGCCAAGATCAGCTATCGCCGATGCACACCCATGTGATCAAGGCCGAAGATATCATCAATCGCGGCGGGGCCACATTGGTGGTGGAATTGTACGGATCAGACGATCACGGCAATTTTGCCGAAGACAAGGGCGGCTTGGTGCGCTGCGATGGGATCGAGCGGCCCTATAAGCCTGGCGATAAACTAAAACTCGCGCCTGGCGAATCCGTGACGCTGATGCCTGGCGATTGGCACGCCTTTTGGGGCGAGGGCGGCGATGTGCTGATTGGCGAAGTTTCCACAGTGAACGATGATGTCACCGACAATGTGTTCCGCGAACCCATTGGCCGCTTTGCCGACATTATCGAGGATGTCGCGCCGACGCATCTGCTGGTATCTGATTACGACTCGTGGCTGAAATAAGATAATAGGGCGGCCAATAGCCGCCCTTTCTTTTATTTTCAAAGGCTTAGGCCTTATCAAC
>CAMAWZ010000224.1 GCA_945861995.1 Pseudorhodobacter antarcticus | reverse complement strand
GTGCTGCGCGGCGGCACTGTCATGTTCTTTAACTCAGGCGAAGGTGGCCTGACCGAAGACATCATCCGCGATGGCGGCGCGCTGAATGCATGGCTGGCCGCAAATGTGCCAGCGGGTGATGGGGCCGAGCCTGTCAGCTTTGTGGTGACAAAAATCGAATCCAGACCGCCTGTCGCGGAAGAACCAGAGCCATTGGCGAAAGATTGCTTCGATTATGAAAAGAACGGCGTTTGCAGCGAAGACGAACGGGCAGACTATTGCGAATCCGAGTTCCCAGGATGGCAGCGGGGCTTAAATGGCTCGTACGCAAATCCCGAAGAATACTGCAAGAACAGGTAATCCCCCTCTCATCCGCTGCTGGGCGAGCCTTTCTATCCCTTGCGCAGATGCGCGATCAGCGCGGCGGTGGATGCATCTTTGCCATCCGTCGCCGCGCCTTCCAGCATGGGTTGCAGGGCAAGGGCCAGTTCCTTGCCCAGTTCCACCCCCCATTGATCGAACGAGTTGATCCCCAAAATCACCCCTTCCACAAAAACGCGGTGTTCATACAGCGCGATGATTTGCCCCAGAACGAACGGCGTCAGTTTTGGGTACAAAAGCGTGGTCGAAGGGCGGTTGCCCGCAAAAACCCTGTGGCGCGCTTGACGGTCAAGTTCTGCGCCCGCCGCACCCTTTTTGCGCATAATCTCGCGCGCCTCGTCCAGCGAACGGCCGCGCATCAAGGCTTCGGATTGGGCTAAACAATTGGCTGCCAGCAGCAGGTGTTGGTGGGCCAAATGATCCTCATGCCCGTGTTTTGCCAGCAAAAATTCGCACGGAATCACCCGCGTGCCTTGGTGGATTAACTGGTAAAAGGCGTGTTGGCCGTTCGTGCCCGGCTCGCCCCAAACCACTGGCCCTGTGTGAAATGGGACATCTGTCCCATCCATCGCCACCGATTTGCCGTTCGATTCCATCTCTAACTGCTGCAAATAGGCAGGCAGGCGCAAAAGCCGCTGTTCATAGGGCAGCACCGCGCGCGACGCATAGCCGCAAATTTGGTTGTGCCAAATGCCAACTAAGGCCAGCAAAACAGGGATATTGCCGCGCAGATCAGCGCTGCGGAAATGGTCATCCATCGCCCGCGCGCCCGCCAAAAACGCCGTGAAATTCTGCGGGCCAACAGCAATCATCACGCCCAAACCAATCGGCCCCCAGATGGAATAGCGCCCGCCAACCCAATCTTCAAAGCCGAACACCCGCGCGGCATCAATGCCAAAAGCCGCCGTTTTATCCGCCGCCGTGGATAGGGCGGCAAATTGCGCGGCAGGGTTTTTGACCCGCAGCGCCATCCAACCCAGCGCGGTTTGCGCATTGGTCATGGTTTCAATCGTGGTAAAGGTTTTGCTGGCCACGATGATCAGCGTGGTTTCGGGGTTCAGCGCGGCCAGCACATCGGCAATATGCGCGCCGTCGATGTTAGACACATAATGCAGGCGCGGCCCATCGTGATAGGGGGCCAGCGCAATTGTGGCCATCACGGGCCCCAGATCAGACCCGCCAATCCCGATATTGACCACATCGGTGATGCGCCCGCCCTGCCCTTGGAAGGTTCCAGCCCGCACATCATCGGCAAAAGCAGCCATCCGCGCCAAAGTGGCCTGAATGGCGGGAACGACGTTTTCCCCGTCCACCATCACCTTTGCATCGGGGGCCGCGCGCAACGCTGTATGCAGCACCGCGCGCCCTTCGGTCTGGTTAATCTTCTCGCCCGAAAACATCGCTGCGCGCTTTTCGGCAAGCCCGCTGCTTTCGGCCAAACGTAACAGCAACTCCATCGCATCAGCGTTCAAATTGGTTTTTGAGTAGTCAAACAATACCCCGTCGGCCTGCGCCGAAAAGTGTTCAATCCGCTTAGGGTCATCAAACAGCGACAAAATCTTTACATCCGCAACCTGTGCGTGGTGCGCAGCCAAATCAGCCCAAATCGATGTCATATTTTCCTCACAAAGCCCAATGCACCTGCGCGCGGCCCAGCAGAATGCTGACGGGCGCTTTTTCTGGCAGGGGCGCGCCCACGCCTTCGACCACCGCGCGCTTATCTGCGCCTGTGATCATAATGTGAATATGCTTGGCCGCTGCCAAAACGGGCGCGGTCAGGGTGACGCGCGGCTCGGGCTGTGAAGCGGGCTGCATCACCATCACGGGGGGGGCATCATCGGCCATCGCCGCCTTGATCCCTTCGGCATCAGGGAAAAGCGATGCTGTGTGCAGATCCAAACCCATGCCTGCCAGCAAAACTGTAATCGGCAAATGCGGGGTCAGGTTCTGTGTGATGCTGGCAATTCCATCCGCAGGAGTTTGGTCTTTGGCGAAAAAGTTGATGTATGTCGCCGCAGACGCGGCGCCCACCAAAAGATGCTTTTTCACCAACGCCGCATTGGAACGGGGGTCGGTATCATCAACCCAACGTTCATCGGTGGGAATAACCGTGACCTTAGACCAATCAATCAGCGCGCCCGACACAATGTCAAAGGCAGGTGCAGGGGTTGTGCCACCCGCCACGCATAATGTGGCATGGCCATCCGCCTCGATCGCCCTTTTCAACTCGAAGGATATGGCAGCCGCAACCCCGTCGGCATGGCCGGCGCGGTCGGCATAGGACACGAATTTCATAAACTAATCTCCCTCCAGCGCCGCCCATCTCGGTGCATCAACATCAGCGCATCTTCTGGGCCAGATGATCCCGCATCGTATTGTTTGGGCTTGTCGCCGCGCGCTTCCCAGCCGTTGATAATCGGGTCTGTCCAAGCCCATGCCGCCTCGACCTCGTCACCGCGCATGAACAGCGTTTGGTTGCCACGGATCACATCCATAATCAACCGCTCATAGGCTTCGGGAACGTCATTGGCGGCAGCCCCCAACGCCTCGGCAAAGGACATATCCAGCGGCACATTCATCAGGCGCATACCGCCAGGCCCTGGTTCTTTGATCATCACCGATAGGGTCATCCCTTCGTTGGGCTGCAGGCGGATCACCAAAACATTTTCATTCCACCCCGTCACATCATCGAAGATCGCGTGCGGCGGCTGTTTGAACGTAATCGCAATTTCCGACGTGCGTGCGCGCAGCTTTTTGCCCGTGCGCAGATAAAACGGCGTGCCCTGCCAGCGCCAATTGGCGACATGCACCTTCAGCGCGATATAGCTTTCGGTGCGGCTACCCTCGTTTTCCGAATGGGTGATGTAATCTTCATCCACGTCACTGGCGCGGTACTGGCCGCGCACAATTTCATCTGGCAGCACAGGGCGCAGCGCGCGGATCACTTTGAGCTTTTCATCGCGTACGGCAGAGGGGTCAAAGTGATAGGGCGGCTCCATCGCGATCAGGCACAAAAGCTGCATCAAGTGGTTTTGTACCATATCGCGCATCGCGCCCGATGTGTCGTAATAGGCGCCCCGCCCTTCGACCCCTACCGTTTCGGCCACAGTGATTTGGACATGGTCGATGTATTGCGCCTTCCAAATCGGTTCGAACAGGATATTTGCAAAGCGCACCGCCATCAGGTTTTGCACCGTTTCTTTGCCCAAATAGTGGTCAATGCGGTAAATCTGATCTTCGGTGAAATGCTGCGCCAGAACCGCGTTCAACGCGCGGGCGCTGGCAAGATCGCGGCCAAAGGGCTTTTCCACCACAATGCGGCTGGTGGGCGTGGCAATAGCATGATCGTGCAGGCGCTGGGCAATATCGCCAAACAGGTTGGGCGCGACCGAGAAGTAGAACGCCCGTACAACACCCCCCCGCATATGCCCAGCCAGCTGCGCCCAGCCATTTGTGCCCGTCGCATCGACAGGCACGTAATGAATACGGGCCAGAAATTCGGCAATCTTTGCAGGGTCTTGCAGTGATTTATCGCCAAATTCGGCAATCGCCCCTGCCACGGTTTCGCGGAAACTGGCATCGTTCAAATCGGCCCGCGCGGCCCCAATGATACGGCTTACCGCGTTCATCTGGCCCGAAACAAAGCGCCGATACAGGCCTGGCAAAATTTTACGTTTGGCCAAATCGCCCGTGCCGCCAAAGATCACCAGATCAAAGCTGTCGACAGGTATAACGCGCGATACCATGATATATCCTTAAACTCAGGCGCTGTTAGCGCTAACGCGGGCCTTTTACAGCACCTTGTCGCCCAAGTCTAGCAGACCCGCCCTGATTTAACGGAAAATACTTCACCGCGCCCGTGACGCCCCCTTAGGCGTCCAGTTCGGCATCCCAGTAAAGGTAGTCCATCCAGCTGTCATGCAGATGATTGGGCGGAAAG
>CAMAWZ010000223.1 GCA_945861995.1 Pseudorhodobacter antarcticus | reverse complement strand
TGTGTTCAATCACCACCACCGTATTGCCCTGATCGAACAAGGAATGCAGCACTTCCAACAACTTGCGCACATCTTCAAAATGCAGCCCCGTTGTTGGTTCGTCCAGAATATACAGCGTGCGGCCCGTGGCGCGGCGCGAGAGCTCCTTGGATAGTTTCACGCGCTGCGCCTCGCCCCCAGATAGGGTCGTCGCCTGCTGTCCCACCTTGATATAGCCCAGACCCACTTGGCACAGGGCATCCATCTTTTCGCGGATCGCAGGGACGGCGGTGAAAAATTCCTGCGCGTCTTCGCAGGTCATATCCAGCACATCAGCGATGGATTTGTTCTTGAATTTAACTTCCAAAGTCTCGCGGTTATAGCGCGCGCCTTTGCACGTCTCGCAGGTCACATAGACATCGGGCAGAAAGTTCATCTCAATCTTTAGAACGCCGTCACCTTGGCACGCCTCGCAGCGCCCGCCTTTGACGTTAAAAGAAAACCGCCCCGGCAGATAGCCGCGCGCCTTGGATTCGGGCAGGCCCGCGAACCAATCGCGAATTGGCGTAAAGGCCCCTGTGTATGTGGCAGGGTTGGATCGCGGCGTTCGGCCAATGGCGCGTTGGTCAATGTCGATGACCTTATCCAGATGCTCGAACCCCTTAATCGTCTCACAAGGGCTGGGCGTCTCATGCGCGCCGTTCAGGCGCATGGCGGCGGTTTTGAACAAGGTTTCAATGGTCAGCGTTGATTTACCCCCGCCCGATACGCCCGTCACGCAGACAAACTTGCCCAAGGGGAATTCCGCCGTGACGTTTTTCAAATTGTTTCCCGTGGCCCCGACCACGACCAATTTTTTCCCATTTCCCTTGCGCCGCACCTTTGGCACGGCAATTTCGCGCAGGCCCGAAAGATAGGCCCCCGTGATCGAATTTGGATCGGCCGCCACCTGCGCAGGCGTTCCGTGCGATATCACGCGCCCCCCATGCACCCCAGCACCTGGCCCCATGTCAAACACATAGTCGGCGGTACGAATGGCATCCTCGTCATGTTCCACCACCAGCACCGTATTGCCCGCATCGCGCAGGTTTTTCAGCGTGGTCAGCAGGCGGTCATTGTCGCGCTGATGCAGCCCGATGGATGGCTCGTCCAGCACATACAAAACCCCCGTCAGGCCAGACCCGATCTGGCTGGCAAGCCGAATGCGCTGCGATTCCCCGCCCGAAAGCGTGCCTGCCGCGCGCGACAGGGTCAGGTAGTTTAGGCCAACATTGATCAGAAACCCCAGCCGTTCGCGGATTTCTTTCAAGATCGCCTTGGCAATCTCATTCTTTTGCGCGCCCAGATGTTGCGGGACCGATTGCACCCAATCAAAGGCTTCTGTGATCGACATTTTTACCACTTGGCCCACGTGCATCCCGCCAATTTTCACGGCCAGCGCCTCGGGTTTCAGGCGATACCCACCACAGGCCCCGCAAGATCGGTTATTCTGAAACCGCTCCATATCCTCGCGCGACCACGTGCTGTCGGTCTCGCGATAGCGGCGTTCCATATTGGGGATCACGCCTTCAAACACGCGCGACACTTGGTACACCCGCCCGCCCTCGTCATAGCGGAATGGAATTTCCTGCTCGCCCGATCCGCGCAGAAAAACCTGTTTCACCGCCTCGGGCAGATCTTTCCATTTCGCTTTTTTATCAAAGGCGTAATGCTTGGAAATGGCATCGATCGTTTGGGTGAAATAGGGGCTTTTCGATTTTGCCCACGGCGCGATGGCCCCGCTGAGAAGCGTTAGATTTTGGTCAGGCACGACAAGGCGTTCGTCAAAAAACAACTCCATCCCCAAACCATCACACACAGGGCAGGCCCCATAAGGCGCGTTGAACGAAAACAGACGCGGTTCAATTTCGGCAATGGTAAAGCCAGACACAGGACAGGCGAAATTTTCCGAATAGGTGATGCGCGGCGCATCTTGGCCCTCATCCACCGCCAGTTCCACCACGGCTATGCCATCGGCCAAATTCAACGCTGTGCGGAAGCTGTCGGCAAGGCGCGTCTCCAGCCCCTCACGCACGACAATGCGGTCGACAACCACGTCGATATTGTGGCGAAATTTCTTGTCCAGTGTTGGCGGTTCTTCTAATTCGTAAAAGGCGCCGTTCACCTTAACCCGCTGAAACCCCTGTTTGCGCAGGTCTAGAAATTCTTTCTTATATTCGCCCTTTCGGTCGCGGATAATCGGGGCCATCAAATAGGCACGCGTGCCCTCGGGCATGGCCATAACGGCGTCGACCATATCTTGCACCTGCATCGCCGTAATTGGCAGGCCCGTGGCAGGCGAATAAGGCGTGCCCGCGCGGGCGAACAATAGGCGCAGATAGTCGTAAATCTCGGTCACCGTCCCCACGGTCGAGCGGGGATTTTTCGACGTGGTTTTCTGTTCAATCGAAATGGCGGGGGATAGCCCGCTGATGTGATCAACGTCAGGTTTTCCCATCATATCAAGGAATTGGCGCGCATAGGCCGACAGGCTTTCGACATAACGGCGCTGACCTTCGGCATAGATTGTATCAAAAGCAAGGCTAGATTTGCCGCTGCCCGATAGGCCCGTAATCACAACCAACTGATCGCGCGGGATATCCACATCCACCGATTTTAGATTATGCTCGCGCGCGCCGCGCACCTCGATAAATTTCTGCTCTGCCATGATCTTCCTCGCTACCGCCGCTAAGATAGGCCGATTTGCGCGGCAGGCCAATGGCAAAAGTGAACGATACGTGAACGTTTGCCTTTTAAATAGTTAGCCCTTTGGGGATTCTTCGCAAGAGTTTAGAATAGCCTATGTGAACGTCATCAGGGGCATTGAATACAAGATGAAGACCGCCGAAATCATCATCGCTGCTGAAATTGGCGCGATGACCGTCATTGATTTGCGCGACGCAGAAGAATTGCACAGCTCTGGCTATGCATCGGGCGCATTGCATATTCCGCTGAATGATTTGGTGGCTAAGGCCGATCCATCCAGCCCGCAGCACGACCGCCGTCTGGTGCCAGGCATTCCCGTGGCCGTTTACAGTGCTGGCTGCAGGCGTTCGCGCATTGCCATACAACTGCTGAATGGTTTTGGCTATCAGGCTATGGATATTGGCGGCTTTTACGTTTGGGCGGCAGCTGGCGGGCCAGTCTCGCGTTAATTTAACAGCAACGGGGCGCAGGCACTTGTTTTAGGGCTATACATATTCTAACTATAGAATATATAAACCCTCTAACTCTTCCAAAGGTGCCCTATGGCCTATGCTTCTCTCCTAGATGTGATCAAAGCCGCTGCAAGCGGTGCGGTAACTGTCATTGATGTTCGCGAGTTCAGCGAAGTGCAAGCCTCTGGCCAAGCCAAGGGCGCGCTGCACATCCCATTGGCCACGCTGGCGCTTAAGGCCGACCCCAAAAGCCCAGATTATGACCCGCGCATCGCGCAAGATAAGCCGATTGCGGTGTATTGCGCAGTGGGCGGCCGGGCAGGTATGGCGGCCGCCACATTAGGCCGTATGGGGTATGAAACCATGAATATCGGCGGGTTTGGGGATTGGGCCGCAGCGGGCGGGCCAGTAAGCCGTTAAAGACAGTAAGCCGTTAAAGACAGCCCGCCGCGCAGGCAAAGGGGCAGGGTTTGAGCCCTGCCCCTGTAAACTCAATATGCTTCATCACGCACTTCTATCAGTGATGTCTGACGCCAGTTTTTTGCCTTACTGACAGAACGTCAGTTTACACATTTTTGCAAATATGCACCAAAGGCGCAGACTATTCGCGCCATATCGGGTCACCTGACCAGGTGTCAGGGGGGGCTGGCCATGCTCGCCCTGCCATCAGCCACATTGCGCATTTGCGCGCTGATCCCTTGGAACACCAAGCGGCGGCGCATCTTTCCGCCTAAGTGGGCTGGATTAAACGCTCCCTGACGCGGATCATGTTAGCCTATGATGCGGTACAAAACCGATTGCGCAGCGCCATAAGTCAACCTTTCCCCAACACATCGTTGATCTAACGCAAAGTGCGCCGCCTGACACCTTGTATAAAAAATCCCAAAAACGCTGACGCGACCTATTGTCACTTTTGCAATATAGCGATGGCGCAGCGCCCCTTCGCCCGCTACATAAAGCAAAACTCGCCTTGAGGATTTCCATGAACTTTGACGCCCTGTTCACCGCCCAACTTGACGCCCTAAAAGCCGAAGGCAATTACCGCACCTATGCGGAATTGGAACGCAAGCGCGGGGAGTTTCCGCGTGCGGCTTCGCATAAGGATGGCGAGGTGAGCGACATCACCGT
>CAMAWZ010000222.1 GCA_945861995.1 Pseudorhodobacter antarcticus | reverse complement strand
GATGTGTTCGATGGCGCGCGGCACGAATTTCAATGCCTGATCGTCGCTTCGCGCCAAGAAGGCGATATGTTGATTTGCGATTTCAAACGCGCCACCCGTGTGGTCGAAAGCGCGGCGCTGGATTATTTCCGCGATGAAAACGCGCCCGTGGGGTATTTGCCGCGCGCGTAAGGGGCGGCACCTGTTAGGGGATGATTTCCACCACGGTGCCTATGGGTGTGGCGGCAAAAATCTCTTTGATTTCCGCATTTGATACAGCAATACAACCTGCTGTCCAATCGGGCGGCATCCGCATGGCTGCGGGTAACAGATTGGGCTGCCCGTGGATCATAATATCTCCACCCGCCGAAACCCCCGCTGCCTTTGCGGCTCGCACATGCTGAGGCTGAGGGTAGTCTAACCCCAATGACAGATGAAACTTTGAATTGGCATTGCGCCGATCTACGTGAAAAACGCCCTCGGGTGTGCGGCCATCCCCTTCGACAGCTTTCGTGCCGCGTGGCGTGAACCCTAGGTCTATGTTATAGGTCTTTAGCGCCACGCCTTCGCGGAACACGGTCATTTTGCGCAAAGATTTTTCGACCAATATACGATCAATTTGCCCCTGCAAGGCCAAGTCAGGTGGGATGGGCGCGGGGCGATAGGCCCAAAAGATAGACGCAATCAAAGCACAAAGAAGGAGCGTCAGAAGAACTGCGCGCCGTCTTGCCTGCATTATTGCACATCCCCAAAGGCGCGTTGCAGGCGCGCGACGGCATCCACAATCATCGAACGGGGCGCGGCAAGGTTAAAGCGCAGGTAACTCTGGCCGCCCAGCCCAAAGGCTGCGCCGTGGTTGGCGGCGATTTTAGCGGTGTTTTGCACGCGGGAATTTACCTCGGTCTGATCCATGCCAAGGGCGGAAAAATCCACCCATGCCAGATAGGTGGCGTCCATCTGCATCGATCGCAGGCCCGGAATGGCGTGAATGCCCGCGTCAAAAACCCGTGCGTTTTCCGCAAGGTATTCCATCAGCGCGTCCACCCAAGCTGCCCCATCAGGGCTGTAGGCGGCGGTCGCCATGAACAGACCAAAGGAATTGGCCGACATACCTGCGGCATTATAGGCGGCGGCAAAGCGCATCCGCAGGGCGGTGTCTGCGATAATCACGTTGCCCGTATGTGCGCCTGCAATGTTAAAGGTTTTGGTGGTGGCGGTCATCATCACCAGCCTGTCCTCTATCCCATTAATATGCGCCATCACCGTGTGTTTTTGGCCCGGCATCACCAGATCATGGTGGATTTCATCGGACACCAAAATCAGATCATGGCGCGCGCAGAAGGCCGCGATTTGGGCCAATTCTTGCGCGCTCCATATCCGCCCGCCCGGGTTATGGGGCGAACACAGGATCAGCATCGTCTCGCGGCCCGTCAGCCGCGCCTCCCATGCGGGGATGTCGAGTTCATATCGGCCATCGTGCAGGGCCAAGGGACATTCCACCACCACCCGCCCTGACGCCGTGATCACGCGGGCAAAGGCGTGATAGACTGGGGTCATCAACATCACGCCATCGCCTTTTTCGGTGAAGGCCTGCAGGCACAGCGCCGTACCATTGACCAAACCATGCGTGGTAAAGATGTGTTTGGCGTCAACATCCCAGCCGTGGCGCGTCTTCATCCACCACTGAACGGCGGCCAGATATTCGGCGTCATCGCCGTAATAGCCGTAAATTCCGTGCGCCAGCATCCGCTCTAGCGCGGTTTGTACGCAGGCGGGCGGGCGAAATTCCATATCTGCGACCCACATCGCCAAGCCATCATCTGGGGAAACCCCATACAGCGGCTGCATCATATCCCATTTCACCGAGTGGGTGCCTTTGCGGGGGGTAAGGGTATCAAAGTCCATAAGGCGCGCCTTTCTCGGTAATTTTATCTACTTTATTGTCTGAAATCAGAAAATCCATCCAATAAAGATTACGTTATAGAAACTTTCGACTTGCGGGATGTGCCAGCGCGAAAATGCGGCTTTTTCCCCATCCCTCTTGCACCAAAGCCATGCGCGCCGTAAATCCCCTTTATGATACGCGACATCTTGATCCACCCCGACCCGCGCCTGAAAAAACCTTGCGAGCCTATCGCCGAGGTGACCCCAGATATTGCCGCCCTTGCCGCCGATATGCTTGAGACAATGTACGATGCGCCCGGCGTCGGCCTTGCTGCGCCGCAGGTGGGGGTTTTGAAGCGCCTGTTTGTGATGGATTGCATCAAGGAAGGCGTGCCAGAGCCGATGGTGCTGATCAATCCTGAAATCATATCCTCCTCCGAGGATATGAATGTCTATGAGGAAGGCTGCCTGTCGATTCCCGACCAATATGCCGAAATCACGCGGCCCAGCGAGGTGACCGTGCGCTGGATGGGGCTGGACGGCGCGCCCTATGAACGCCAGTTTAGCGGCCTTTGGGCGACCTGTGCGCAGCACGAGATTGACCATCTGAACGGGCGTTTGTTTATCGACAATCTGGGCCCGCTGAAGCGGCAGATGATCACCCGCAAGATGGAAAAGCTGAAACGTGAGCGGGCGCGCGGGATATGAGCGCGCTTTATCCGCGCCCGTTTGTGCCCTATCCGCATACGGCTTTGCGCGCGGGCGCGGCCCCTGTGGATGCGATCACAGATGATATCCGCGCCCTTTGGGACGAGATGATTGTGGCGATGGATGCCATGCCCGGTGTTGGGCTTGCTGCCGTGCAACTGGGTGTGCCGCAGGCCTTGGCGGTGGTGGATGCGTCCGATGGGCGGGGCCAAGCGGTGCGCATGGCGAACCCGCGTATCTTGCACGCCAGCGCGCAGATGCGCGATCACGCGGAGGCAAGCCCAAATCTGCTGGGCGTATCGGCGGTGATTGCGCGGCCCCGCGCGGTGACGGTGGAGTTTATGAACGACCACGGCGCAGTGGAGCAGCGCGATTTTGTGGGGCTTTGGGCAACCTCGGTGCAGCATCAAATCGACCATCTGGCGGGGAAGATGTATTTTGACCATCTTTCGCCGCTGCGGCGCAAAATGCTGCTGGCAAAGGCCGATAAATGGGCTAAGCGGAACTAGGGGTGCGGGCATGAACATTATCTTCATGGGCACGCCCGATTTTTCAGTTCCCATTCTGCAAGCGTTGGCGGCGCAGCATCAGGTTTTGGCAGTGTATTGCCAGCCGCCCCGCCCCGCAGGGCGCGGCAAGGCGGATAGGCCCAGTGCGGTGCAACTGGCGGCAGAGGCCTTGGGCCTGTCTGTGCGGTATCCAGTAAGTTTGAAATCAGCCGACGCGCAGGCTGAATTTGCCGCGCTGGGCGCTGATATTGCCGTGGTCGTGGCCTATGGCCTGATACTGCCGCAGGCGGTGTTGGATGCGCCGCGCATGGGCTGTGTAAATATCCATGCCAGCCTTTTGCCGCGCTGGCGGGGCGCGGCCCCCATTCACCGCGCGATTATGGCGGGGGATCTTGAGACGGGGATTTGCATCATGCAGATGGAGGCGGGGCTGGATACAGGGCCAGTGCTGGCGCGCGCCGCGCTGCCGATTGGGGCCAGTGAGACGACCGCCGAGTTGCATGACCGCTTGTCGGTGCTGGGGGCGGATATGATTGTGCAAATCCTGCCGCGCCTGCCCTTGCCCGCGCAGCCCCAACCAGATGCGGGCGTAAGTTATGCCGCGAAAATCGACAAAAGCGAGGCGCGGGTAAACTGGGCGTGCTCTGCCGTTGAGATTGTGCGCCAGATCAACGGCCTTTCCCCTTTTCCAGGCGCTTGGGTAGAGATTGGCGGCGAAAGGGTAAAACTGCTGCGCGCCGCTGTGGCCACAGGTCAAGGCGGTGCGGGCCAAGACGGTGTGGGCCAAGGCGGCGTGGGCCAAAATAACGCGGGCGCGCATTTGGGCGGGTTTGTGATTGCCTGCGGCCTGGGCGCGGTGCAAATCCTAGAGGTGCAGCGCGAAGGCAAGCGGCGCGGCAGTGCCGCAGAGTACCTGCGCGGCGCAAGCCTGCCTGATAGAGTGACGTAATTTCGCGCAGCTTCCCCCTTCATTTTGGGGCGCTCCCCCCCATATCAAGGTCAGGCAACAAAGGGGGCCATTCATGTCGATCATCGCACTGATTATCTTTGGGATTGCGGCGGGGTTCATCGCCACCAAAGTCATGCGGCTGGATGTTGACCTGCCCACCACCATTGCCATTGGTGTGGGCGGCGCGCTGATTGGCGGGCTGGTGTTGAAAGGCCTGTCGATGCTGGCGGGGATGCTGTCGGGTTTTGTGGGCGCTGTGCTGGGCGCGGTTTTGCTGATTTGGGCGTATAAAACCTATATCGCGAAATAGTCAGTCTAG
>CAMAWZ010000221.1 GCA_945861995.1 Pseudorhodobacter antarcticus | reverse complement strand
ATGGCGGGGGCTGTGCCGATGCGCGCGCTGTCGCGGGCGTGGCAGATGCTGCTGAAAGCGCTCGAGGAAGTGGCGCTGGCCCCTAATGCCATGATGGCGGCTGAGATGGCCGTGATCCGCCTGACCCATGTCGCCGATTTGCCAGACCCAGAAACGCTTGTGCGGCGGCTGCAAAACGGGCCTGCGCCTGCCCCTTCATCTGGCCCTGTGGCGGGCGGTGCGCCTGCGGGCAGCGGCGGGCAAACCATGCACAGCCCCATGCTGCGCCTTGCCCCATCTGCCCCCGCGCGCGGCGCAGCTTTGGCGCAAGCCCAGCCAGACCCTGCGGGCGAATTCAGCTTGCTGAGCTTTGACCAAGTGGTCGATTTGATCCGCACGAAACGCGATATGCTGCTGCTGACCGAGGTGGAATGTGATTTGCGCCTTGTGCGCTATGCGCCTGGCCGTATTGAATTTGAGCCCGCGCCATCGGCCAAACCCGATCTTGCCGCGCGCTTGTCGCAGCGATTGCAGGGCTGGACAGGGCAGCGTTGGGGCGTGTCTGTTGTGGCAGGCGGCGGCGCGCCCACCATCGCCGAAGCGCGCGAGGCGCAAGACACCACGGCAAAAGTGCAGGCGCTGGATAACCCGCTGGTGCAGGCCGTGATGGCCGCCTTTCCTGCTGCCAAAATTACGGCAATTCGCCTGCCCGAAGCCGATGCAGCCGCCACTTTGACCGCGACCGAGGGCCAAGACGCGGGCGAAGATATGGGCGGCGAAGATTGGGATCCATTTGAAGATGATTAAAGGTGCATCATGCTAAAGGGCCTTGGCGGGCTGGGCGATATGGCCAAAATGATGAGGGCCGCGCAGGCGATGCAGGGCCGCATGGCCGAATTGCACGAAACCCTTGCGCGGGTCATCATCACGGGGGATGCGGGCGCGGGCCTTGTTTCGGTGCGCTGCACGGGCAAGGGTGATGTGATTGGCATCGACATCTCGCCCAATATTTTGCACGCCAGCGCGCAAGTGCAGGCGGAAGATTTGATTTTGGCCGCGATCCAAGATGCGCAGTCCCGCGCCCGCGCGCATATGATGGCCGAAATGGCCCGTATCGCGCAGGAACTGGGCCTGCCCCCCGATATGATGCTGCCAAACCTATGAGCGAGACGCGCGACATTGAAACGCTGATCGAGTTGATGGCGCGCTTGCCGGGCCTTGGGCCGCGCTCGGCCCGCCGCGCCGTGCTTGCGCTGTTGAAAAAGCGCGGGCAGTTCATGGCCCCCCTTGCCACCGCCATGGCGCAGGTTGCGCTGACGGCCAAAGATTGCACCATTTGCGGCAATATCGGCCAATCTGACATCTGCCCGATTTGCGCCGATCCCGTCCGCAACAATGGCGAGATTTGCGTGATCGAAGACGTGGCCGATCTGTGGGCGATGGAGCGGGGCGGCGCGTTTCGCGGGCGCTATCACGTTCTGGGCGGCACGCTTTCGGTGCTCGATGATATGGGGCCAGACCAGCTTGGCATCCCCCGCCTTGCGGCGCGCGTGGCCGACACAGGCGCGCGCGAGGTGATCTTGGCCCTAAATGCCACGGTCGATGGCCAAACCACCGCGCATTACATTGCGGATTGTTTGGCGGCCACTGGCGTATCAATTACCACCCTTGCCCAAGGCGTTCCCATTGGGGGGGAACTCAATTACCTAGACGATGGCACGATTGGCGCGGCGCTGAGGGCGCGGCGCGCGTTATAACTTTAGGCGCGCGCGCGGCCGAAGCTGTAACTTTCGGTCAACCCCCGCGCGCATTACCGCATCAGAACATCTTGAAAACACAAAACACCCCCATAATATATAACGTGCGACGTGACTTCTCGATCCTGTCTCCGATTTCGGCCACAGCTTTTCGATCAAAGTGCGGGGCCGGGCCATTGCAATCTCGCGAGTGGCAAAAAGGTAGGAGACGATCACGATGGCTAAGGGCACCGTGAAATGGTTTAATGAGACCAAAGGCTACGGCTTTATCGCCCCAGAAGGCGGGGCCAAAGATATTTTCGTGCATATTACCGCGCTGGAACGCGCAGGTCTGCGCGGGCTGAACGACGGGCAAGCGGTGACGTTTGACGTGGAATCCAGCCGCGATGGGCGCGAATCGGCGGTTAATCTGGCGCTGGGGTAAGCGCTGCGAACGACTTTGAAAAAGGCGGGCCATATGCCCGCCTTTTTTGTTGGTGCTAAATGGCCCCGCGGGCAGGCAGGCCCCGCGCTTTGCGCCGCGCAGCCACGGCTTGGATCAGCGCCTTCGCCTCGGGCGGCGGCATTTGCTCGATCCGCAGGTAATCTACCCCGCCGTCTTGCCGCGATAGCAAACCGCAGCCCACCATATCGCGCCGCAAAATCGCCGCGTCGCCAAACAAATGCTCGCCGTCGATCAACGCGCTGATCTGCCCTTCTTGCAGCTTTTGCCCCGCAGGCAGCGCCGCCCAAATCGCCCACAGCGCAAGGGTCTGCATATTGCGTTTTGCAGGCCAATGCGCCAGCCGCCCCAGCGTATCAAACTGCTGCAAGGCGCGGGACACTTTGCGAGCGTCCACTGGCGGCGGCGGAACGGGCGGCGGCGGAACGGGCGGCGGCTCGACCATAGGATCGGCCACCACAATCGCCACCCGCATATGTTGCACATTCTGAAACCCCGCTGCGCGGGCCAGCATGTTCATCAAGGTCAGATGTGAAGGGGCAGTTTCGCCCAATTGCCGCGACAGCGCGCGGGTAAATTGCCCCAAATCTGTGGAGGTCAATGGAATAGGTAGGTTCGTCATCATGCATCCCTAAGGTGCCGTGAACATCATCGGTCGCTGACTTAACGAAGCGGCGCCTTTAGATGTGCGATGCCGATCCAAATTTGGCAGCTTTAACTTTTCTTGCGAAACAGCGACGCCTTGGTGCTTGCCAACCACAAACAAGTTAGCGCGGCGCTGCACCAAATGAAAGCATCATTTGCGCGCGGGCCATTTTGGCGGCATGATTGGCCAAAATCAGGAACTATATGCCATGAACGCCCCCATGCACCCCAACCTATCCCATTGGCCCCATCGCATCGACCTTGCCGCCGCTTTTCGGTGGTGCGCTCATTTGAATATGCACGAATCGGTGGCGAACCATTTCAGCCTTGCTGTCGGCGGCAGCCGATTTTTGATTAACCCCAACGGGCGGCATTTTGCGCGAATCACGGCGTCTAGCCTGCTGGAAATTGACGCGGATGATCCCGCCACAATGGCCCGCCCTGATGCGCCCGACCCAACCGCCTGGGGCCTGCACGGCGCGCTGCACCGCGCCCTACCCCATGCGATTTGCGTGATGCATGTCCATTCCACACACGCCACCGTTTTGGCCAGCCTTGCAGACAGCCGCCTGCCGCCCATCGACCAAAACTCGGCCATGTTCTTTGGCCGCCACGCGGTGGACGAGGCCTATGGCGGCATGGCATTCGAAGAAGAAGGCGCGCGCTGCGCCGCCCTGCTGGCCGATCCGAAAATGTCCACCTTGGTCATGGGCAACCATGGCGTGTTGGTGATTGGCCGCACAGTCGCCGAAACCTTTAACCGCCTCTATTATTTCGAACGCGCCTGCGAGACCTATATCCGCGCGCTGCAAACGGGCCAGCCCCTGCGCGTGATGCCAGATGCCATCGCCGAAAAAACCGCGCGCGAATGGGAGGAGTATCCCAATTTTGCGCAGGCGCATCTGCGCGAAATTAAGGCGCTGCTTGATGCCACAAGCCCTGATTATGCCAACTAATGCGGCATAGCCTGCGGGTTAAAAAAGCGCGCATTGGGTCGATTTTAGAAAGCAATGGTTAACCAAAGCGCCTATAAACTGGCACTGCACTGCGTAGGAGCCCGCCCATGACCAAAAAGCCCAACATCCTGATTGTCATGGTAGATCAGCTGACAGGCACGTTGTTTCCTGATGGCCCCGCGCCATTTTTGCACGTGCCAAACCTGCGCAAATTGGCCGATCATTCGGTGCGTTTTGGCAATGCCTATACAGCTTCGCCGCTGTGCGCGCCTGCGCGGGCGTCATTCATGTCGGGGCAACTGCCGCGCCGCACGCGGGTGTATGACAATGCCGCCGAATTTGCATCCGATATTCCCACCTATGCCCACCATCTGCGCCGCGCGGGGTATCAAACAATCCTTTCGGGCAAGATGCATTTTGTCGGGCCAGACCAAATGCACGGGTTCGAACAGCGCCTGACGACCGACATTTACCCAGCCGATTTTGGCTGGACGCCCGATTACCGCAAACCGGGCGAGCGGATTGATTGGTGGTATCATAACCTTGGTTCCATCACAGGCGCTGGCGTGGCC
>CAMAWZ010000220.1 GCA_945861995.1 Pseudorhodobacter antarcticus | reverse complement strand
GGCTTTGGGCCAATTGGGAAAACGCGCTGGCTTCGGTGCATAGTGCGGGAAATCTGGGCGACAGCCCTGCCGAATATGCCCGCGCCTTTTCGCGGCTGGAATCGCATTACTTCATCAATGGCGGGTTCTTGGCGCATGATGGTTGGATATTGGACAACAAAAACCGCATCAGCGCCGTTCCCGCTGACATTATTCAGGGCCGCTTTGATATGATCTGCCCGCCTTTGTCGGCTTACCGCTTGGCCAGCGGTTGGGCGGGGGCGAATTTGAAGATGATCGGCCTTGCAGGCCATGCCCTATCCGAAGCAGGCATATCAGAGGCGCTGGTTGGCGTGATGGACAGTTTGCGCGCGCGCTAAAGGCGAAAATCGGGCGGGATCGAATCGCGCGCCTCCAGCACCAAATCTGCCATAACTTGCGCGATTTTCGGGGCCATGCCAAAGCCAATTTTAAACCCGCCATTGGCCACAAAATGCCCCGCGCGGTTGGGCCAAGCCCCCAAAATCGGCGCGCGGGTTATGGCGCGGGGGCGGATGCCTGCCCATCGGTCGATCACCCTTGCCGCTGCCAGCGCAGGCACAATGGCGCGCGCGCGCGCTATCACCTCGTCTAGCCTGTCATCGGTTGCCGCCGCATCCTCCCATGTGGTTTCCGACGTTGACCCAATGGCAACTGTGCCATCGCTGTGCGGCACAATATGCAGATTGTCTGCATAGATTTGCGCCAATGTGCCGGCATCCCATTCCAAAAGCGCCGCTTGCCCTTTGACCCCGCCGCCCATTGGCTTGCCCAAATCGCGGCCCAAATCAGCAAGGCCAGCAAGGCCCGTGGCCCAAATGACGTGGCCCTGATCTGCGGCATCCCCCACAATCACGCGCCCGCCAAGCGCCGCTATCGCCGCCTCCAACGCCGCCCCTGCGCGGCGCGGATGCACCCGCGCAGATAGGCTGTCATGCACCAAATATCCCGAAGGGCTGACTGGCTCCCACACAGCGCCAGTGGCTGCGCGCACTTCCCAAACCGCGTGATTGCCCCAATTTTGCGCCGCCCCCGCTGTCCGCGCGCGGGCCATATCCACCCCCGCAAGCCCCTCAATAGGTTGCAACCGCCCCAGCCGCGCATAGCCCGCATCCACGCCCCCCGCCTGCGCCACCCCATCCCAAAACGCCTGCGCCATCAGCAGGCTTTCCAGTTGAAACGCCTTTTTCTCGTTCCAACTGTCTGGCACATGCGGGGTCAGCGCGCCCACCAAACCGCCCGACGATCCCGCGCCAATGGCCACCGTTTCGATCACTTGCACCTTTGCGCCGCGCTTTGCGGCCTCATAGGCGATGGATAGGCCGAAAATCCCCGCGCCGCGCACCGTTACGTCATATCTTGCCATTGATAGCGCCGCCCTTCATGGTCTGGATTAAAGGATAGTCTTTATGCGCAGTAACGACCAGACCGCCACCCTCGAATGGCGCGAGGGCGGGGTTCCCGTGTCCACCCGCTTTGACGACCCCTATTTTTCGCTGAATGATGGGCTTGCCGAAACGGGCCATGTGTTTTTGGCGGGCAATGACTTGCCCGCGCGGCTGCGGCCAAGTTTTTCGATTGCTGAATTGGGCTTTGGCACAGGGCTGAACCTGCTGGCCACGGCACTGATCTGCCCCAGTGATTGCCCGATCAGTTATACCAGTTTCGAAGCCTATCCCATGCAGGCAGATGACATCGCCCGCGCATTAGACCTGTTTGCCCAAACCGCCCCCATCGCCGCGCCGTTTTTGGCGGCTTGGCGCGCGGGGCTGCGCGAATTTACCCTTGGGCCGATTGCCGTTCAGGTCATTATAGGCGATGCGCAAGACACCTTGCCCAATTGGCATGGCCGCGCCGATGCGTGGTATTTGGATGGGTTTTCTCCCGCCAAAAACCCCCAGCTTTGGTCGCAGGGCCTGATGGGCGAGGTCGCGCGCCATACCGCCCCGCGCGGCACCTTTGCCACCTATACCGCTGCGGGGCATGTGCGCCGCGCACTGGGCGAGGCGGGGTTTGACGTGGCGCGCGTGGCAGGATACGGGCGCAAAAGGCATATGAGCAAAGGGGCGCTGCGGGCATGACCAACAATCAAAAAGGTATATGGCTGATGATTGCCGCCGTGGCCGCCTTTGCCGCGCAAGACGGGTTTTCGCGTTATTTGGCAGGCACGTATAACACGCTGATGATTGTGATGATCCGCTATTGGGTCTTTGCCGCCTTTGTGATGTTTCTTGCGCTGCGCCGCCCCGAAGGCGTTCGCAGCGCCATCGCCTCTACCCGCCTTTGGGCGCATTTTCTGCGGTCGGTGTTGCTCGTTAGCGAGATTATTTTGATCGTTTGGGGCTATACCAAAATTGGCCTGATCGAATCCCACGCCGTGTTTGCCATTTGCCCACTGTTGGTTGTGGCCTTGTCTGGCCCCGTTTTGGGCGAAAAACTCAGTTGGCAGCGCTGGGCCGCGGTCGGCACAGGTGTGGTGGGGGTGCTGATCATCTTGCGCCCCTCATCTGGGGTATTCTCGCCTTGGGCGCTGCTGCCGCTTGGCGCGGCGGTGCTGTTTGCCACCTACTCGGTGCTGACGCGCCTAACCACGCGGGGCGAGCCGAACTTTCCGTCGTTTTTCTGGCCGGGTGTGCTGGGCGCAGGCGTTATGACCGTGATCGGCCTTGGCCATTGGCAGCCTGTCTTGCCGTTTGACTGGGTGCTGATCGCCGGCTATTCGGCACTGTCCGTCTTTTCGCATTGGCTTTTGCTGAAATGCTACGAAGTGGCCGAGGCGTCTTCAGTACAACCCTTTGCCTATTTGCAAATTGTGTTTGTCTCGATCATTGGACTGACGATTTATAACGAGGTGTTGCAAACCCATGTCGTTTTTGGCGCGGTGATTATTGTGGCGGCGGGCATTTACGCTCTTTGGCACGAGCGCGGCAAATCAAAGGCAGCCACCCTATGAAAACCACACAAAACCAACGCCTTGGCATTTACCTGATGATCGCCACCACCATCGTCTTTTCCCTGCAAGATGGCATTTCGCGTCACCTTGGGGCCAACAATAACGTCTATATGGTGGTGATGATCCGCTTTTGGTTCTTTGCCCTGTTTGTGATGGCAATTGCGGCGCGCAGTGAAGGTGGCCTTCGCGCCGCCGTGCGCACAAAGCGCCCGCTGACGCAAATCTTTCGCGGTGTTCTTTTAGCTGCCGAGGTCTGCGTGATGGTGATAGCCTTTGTCAAACTGGGCCTGATCGAAAGCCATGCCGTGTTTATCGCCTACCCGCTGATCGTTGCCGCCCTGTCTGGCCCGATCTTGGGCGAGGCTGTGGGCTGGCGACGCTGGGCGGCGATTGGCGTGGGATTTGTGGGCGTGCTGATTATCTTGCAACCTGGCCTTTCGGTATTCTCGCCTTGGGCGCTGCTGCCGCTGATTTCGGCCTTTATGTTTGCGCTCTACAGCCTGCTGACGCGGTTCGTCTCGCGCGAGGATAGCGCGCAGGTCAGCTTTTTCTGGACGGGTGTGGCGGGCGCTGTTGCCATAACGCCCTTTGGCCTGATGCATTGGCAGCCGATGTCCCTTGCCGATTGGGGCTGGATGGCCTCGCTGTGCCTAACCGCCGCGCTGGGCCACTGGCTGCTCATTCGCGCCTATGCCGTGGCCGAGGCATCTGCCCTGCAACCCTTTGCCTATTTGCAACTGGTCTGGGTGTCTGTGCTGGGCCTGTTGTTTCTGGGTGAAACCCTGCGCCTGAACGTGGCGGTTGGGGCGGCTATTGTGGCGGCAGCTGGGCTGTTTGCGCTGTGGCGAGAAAGGGTTAGGGCGCAATTGTGAGTTGACACCAAACCCTGCATAGTACGGGATTTGCTGGTATTAGGCGTATTAACTGGTAAAACCACTTATAAACCGCGTGTTAGGCGGTCTGGGGCGGGCGAAAAGTTTGGTGCGGCGAAGTTTGCACAGATCGTGAAAATAAGGCAATTTAGGGGATTTGGCGAGGTGTGCGGCGTGAAGCGGCCACTGTTGCCACCAGCGTTTAATACCCAATGAAATAAGGCTTAAGCCGGCGTTGAGTGGGTGGTTTTGGCCCCGTTAGCGCGGCGATCAGGAGCGCTGAACGTGCAACTGGTGTTGCATGTTAGGTTTGCCAGTTGCATGTTAGGCGTAAGGCATTGGAATATATAGAAAAGGCGCTGGACTGACCCAGCGCCTTTTGCGTTCTAACATGCAACTGGATTCGGTCGAGTGTCAGAGTAAATCGGCCTCACCCGTGGCCACATTCAACATGATCTCAAAGAGACTTGGGCCAAAGATCGATTTAAAAACTGGATCACAATGCTTTG
>CAMAWZ010000219.1 GCA_945861995.1 Pseudorhodobacter antarcticus | reverse complement strand
GTGAAGCGACCCCGCCCGAGGTAGCTGCGCCTTTGGATGCCCCCGTGCCCATGATCGAGGCCGATGCGACAAGCGAAGCGCCGATTGATCCCGCCGCTGCCGAGGCCGCATTGAACGCGATTCCACTCAGCGAAAATACGGTTGCGACCACTGTAGAAACTGTAACGGCTGCGCAAACACGCTCGTCTGCGCAAGAATTCAAAGCCGCGCCAAAGAAAACCGCCGATGGTAAAAAGACGGGGCTTTCCGACTTAGAAAAGGTCGGTCTGTTTGTGCTGGGCGCGGTGGTGATCGGCCAAGTGCTGACATCGGTCAAAGGCCAATCGACTGTCGTGTCGAACACAGGTGACCGTGTGGTGGTGCAAAATCCCGATGGCAGCTACGGGCTGTACAAGGATGATGACGCGATCTTGCGCCAAGCGGGATCGACCGTGCGCACCGAAACCTACAACGATGGCTCGTCGCGCACCATCGTGCAGCGCGCCGACGGCACCCAAGTTGTGACTGTGCGCGATGCCACGGGCCGCGTGCTGCGCCGCGCGCAATATGATCGCCTTGGCCGCGAATTGGTGCTGCTGGACGAATTTGAGCCCGAACGTCCCGTCATTGTGGCCGATCTGCCGCGCCCGCGGGTGATCGGCTCGACCCGCAGCGAAGATGCTGCCCTGCGCGCGGCCATTGCTGCGCGCCAGATCGAAAAGCTGGGGCGCGGTTTTAGCCTGCGGCAAATTCGTGACATTGCAGAAGTGCGCGCGTTGGCTGCCGAGGTAGATGTCGAACGGATCATCTTTGCCTCTGGCTCTGCCGCAATCACGCCCGAACAGGCCAATGCCTTGGCCGATTTGGGCGAGGTGATGCAGGATATGCTGGTCAAAAACCCCGCCGAGATGTTCTTGATCGAAGGGCATACCGACGCCACGGGGGCAGCCGCCCTGAACCTTGCCTTGTCAGACCGCCGCGCAGAATCGGTGGCGCTGGCCCTGTCGGAATATTTCGCCATCCCGCCTGAAAACATGATCGTGCAGGGCTATGGCGAGACGGAATTGCGGATAAATTCCCAAGCAAGCGAGCCGCAAAACCGCCGAGTGGCTGTGCGGCTGATCACGCCGCTGCTACGGCCCATGCCCTAAAATTGATTAGGCTTGCACCAGATAGGCCCCGCAGCAGCGGGGCCTTTTTATGCCCGCGCCGCCCTGATCCATAATCCCGCAAGCATTAGCGAGATAATGCCATTCCACCCCGCCATTGAAATTCCAAACATCTGCCACGCAATGGCATCACAGCGCACAGGCGCGCCAACGCTTGTCTCGGTGGACAGCAGATCATCCACGCTGACCCCTGCCAGCGCATCAACGGTGCAGGTGGCCAAACCTTCCCACCATGTTTGCTCGACCCCCACATGAAACAGCGCGATGGCCGCAGTGGTCAGCGCTGCCAACGCGCCCAGAATTGGCCAAATACGCTGCGGCAGGGCAAGGCCAAATGCCCCCAAAACGATGGCCGCCGCGTGGGGCCAGCGCTGCGACAGGCACAGCGTGCAGGGCAGCAAGCCGCCAATGTATTCAAACCCAAAGGCACCTGTCAGCAGCGCGGCAGACCCGCCAGCGGCCAGAATAATGGATGAACTGCGTGTCATAAGACCTTTATCCATAATGCAAAACCCACCACAGCGCTGCCAGTACGCCTATAAAAGCGGCGGCCACCCACGGCAGGCGGCGCTCGATAAAATCGACCACCTTGCTGCCAAATCGGCGCAAAAGATAGACCAGCAGATAAAACCGCCCGCCCCGCGCAATAATGGCTGATACGATGAACCATTTCAGATCGAAAGAGACCACGCCTGACAATATCGTGACCACTTTCATTGGCGGAATATGGCTGGCACCCGAGGTGACCAGCATCAGCAAAATCGCCCCATCGCCTGTGTTTGATTTCAGCGTTTCAAACGCCGCCATCTTGCCATAAAGGTTCAGCAGGGGGGCGGCTAAGGCTTCAAAGGCAAAATGGCCGATCCACCAGCCAAATATTCCGCCCAAAACGGATGTCACTGTGGCAATGGCCGCAAAGCGGTACGCCTTATCCGGCCGCGCCAAACACATCGGAAGGAACAAAACATCGGCAGGAATTGGGAAAAAGCTGCTTTCGGCAAATGACGAGGCGGCCAGCACCTTATCTGCGTGGCGCGAGGCGGCTTGGGCCAAAGTCCAGTTATATAATTTGCGAAACATAGCGCGCTCCTTTTGGGTCTTCTTGCGGCGCGGCGCAGGCGGGGTCAATGGCTGATTGCAACGTGATTTGCTTGCGGTACTGTGGTGCAAATTGGTGGAGCGTGGCAGATGCAATGGCGCGGGCAAAGACGCAGTGACAATATTGAAGATCGGCGCGTCGCGCGTTCTGGGGGCCGAGCGGGCAGGGCAGGCGGGGTAGGTCTGCTGGCTGTGGTGATCATCGGCTATTTTATGGGCATTGATCTGACCCCACTTTTGACCCAACCGGGCGCCCCCGCCACGCAAAGACAAACCAGCGAACTTTCGCAAAGCGAGCGGGATGCGGGCGAATTTGTATCTGTGGTGCTGGCCAAAAGCGAAGATATCTGGGGCGGGATTTTTGAAAACAGTTTGGGCGCGCGCTATAACCCGCCCAGTTTGGTGCTGTATTCGGGCGTAACCGGCAGCCCCTGCGGCGCTGCATCGGGGGCGACGGGGCCATTCTATTGCCCAGGCGATCAGAAAATCTATCTGGACACGGCCTTTTTCGATACGATGCAGCGCGAACTGGGCGCGGGCGGCGATTTTGCAATGGCCTATGTTGTGGCCCACGAAGTGGCCCATCATGTGCAAAACGAGTTGGGCATCATGGCGCAGGCCAGCCAAATTCGCCAAAGCAGTGATCAGGTCACCTCGAACGCCGTATCGGTGCGGATCGAACTGCAAGCCGACTGTTTGGCAGGTATTTGGGCGGCGCAGGTGAAGGCGCAGTTTGGCACAATTGATAAAGGCGATTTCGCCGAAGCGCTGAACGCCGCCAAGCAAATCGGCGATGATACGCTGCAACGCAATGCAGGCGCTGTGCCCATGCCGCACAGCTTTACACACGGCACATCAGCGCAGCGCATGGCGTGGTTTGAACGCGGGCTAAAGGCGAACAGCCTGGATAGCTGCGATACATTTTCTGCGCGCAAACTGTAAACTTGGGGCCCGCGGGGTGTTGACGCCGCGCGCGTGCACCGCTAAACGAGCGAAACGTGCCCGAGTGGTGGAATGGTAGACGCAGAGGATTCAAAATCCTCCGCCGCGAGGCGTGTCGGTTCGAGTCCGACCTCGGGTACCACCTAATTTGAACGCAAAACGGCCCCTGCTATGCGCAAGGGCCGTTTTGGTTTGTGGGCAGCAATTTTGGTTTATGGGGCGCAGCCTTGCGGCCGCGCCCGAATTTTTAAACCACCGCCACCGCCTGCTTTTTCTTCACATAAGTAATGCCCGCCACGATCAGCGCCGCGCCCAGCACAATGGCGATAGACAGCAGCGGACGGGCTGCAAACCAGCCCAGTGCGATCATCAGCGAGCCAAGGCACAGCGTTGCGATCAGCGAGAACAGACCCGTGCCGTACCCAATGACAGTGCCAACAAAGGGGATCACATCGCCGATCACCGACAACACTTTCAGGCTGGCGGCAAAGCCCACGAACATGAAAATCAGGCCCGCCGCACGCAAAATCCACGTCAGGAACGCATTTGCATCCAGCGCATCGGCGAACAGTTGATCCGAACTCACCAGCCCCGCTGCAGACAAAAACACCGTATAGCCGTTCGATGTGGCATATTCCTCTAGCCCATTGCCGACCTGCTTGGCCACAAAGCTGGCCTCGGCCAGATCGATGCGCTCATAGACCACTTTGATATCGCCTACTTCGGGGGAATTTGGGTTATTGCCCGCATAAAGCGCGCCCGCGATCTGCGCCGTTGGGGCGGTAAGGCCCAGCGCCGCGCCAATGGCGGGGGCGTCTTCATCGGAAAATTCCATCACTTGCGACGTGCCCAGCGGTGCCAAAACCTCGCCCGCCAGCACATAGGCGCCTAAGTTGGCATCGGGCACGTTAAACTGGGCCGAATCCAGCGGGAAGGCAGGGTTTTCGTGGCCTTCTGGGGTGCGGAAATCGGATGATTTTTGCGGGCTCATACTCCAGCCTTTTTCATAGCTGTAGGTCGTTACCGTTTCCTCGCTGCCGCCAAGGTTCTTTTCAGTTTTCGATTCTTGCTTTTCGATCCATTGATACATTTCCACAGTGCGCGTCAGCGCAACCGCACCTTCGGCCCATACGCCCGATGTCATATCCTCGGGGTCAGAGTTGGGGGTGATTGCGCCTTGCACGTGAACCAACTGACCTTCAAGGC
>CAMAWZ010000218.1 GCA_945861995.1 Pseudorhodobacter antarcticus | reverse complement strand
TGTGGCCCGATCAGCATGGCGGGATTGCGGTGGATCGCGGCGTGGCGCTGGTTAGCCAATCTTCCAACATCGTGATCAATTTGGGTATGCAAAAGCGCGCACTGCCTGTGGCCTATGTGGCCTGTTTGGGCAATGCTGCGATGGTGGGGCTGGCCGATTTGGCGGGCGCGCTGCTGGACGACCCCCGTGTCACTGCCCTTGGCCTTTATATTGAAGGCATTGATGATGCCCCCGCTTTTGCCGCCCTTGCACAGTCCGCGCGCGCGGCGGGCAAGGGGATTGTCTGCATCAAATCGGGCAAAACGGAAATGTCGCAGAATGCCGCTGCATCGCATACCGCATCGCTGGCGGGGGGCGGGGCGGCAAGTTCCGCATTTTTGCGCCAAATTGGCGTGGCCGAAGTAAACAGCCCTGCCGAACTGCTGGAAACGCTGAAGATATTCCATGCGCATGGCCCAGATTTAGGGCGGCGCATCTGTTCGCTGTCGTGTTCGGGCGGCGAGGCGGGGCTGGTCGCAGACCTTGCTGCGCCTTTTGGTATTGATTTTCCGCCTGTTCCGCCTGCCATCCATAGCCATTTGGCGGATGTGCTGGGGCCGATTGTCACCATCTCTAACCCACTCGATTATCATACCTTTATCTGGGGCGACGGGCCGCGCACGACGGATGTGTTTACGTCGATGCTTGCGGGCTATGACGCGGGAATTTACATCATCGATCCGCCGCGCGGTGACCGCTGCGATCCTGCGGGCTATCAGCCTGCGCTGGATGCGATTGTGGCGGCGCAAAAGGCCAGTGGAAAGATTGCCTTTCCTGTCGCCTCGATCCCAGAAAACTTTGACGAGCGCTTGGCCATGCGTCTGATGGACCGCGGCATTTGCACGTTGATGGGGTTAGAGACGGCCTTAGCGGCGATTGCGGCCGCGCAAACGCCTGCGGGGATGGCAGGTTGGCGTCCAGTACCAGCCCTGCCCGCGCGCGAGACGCGCCTGCTGAGCGAGCATGAGGCCAAGCAGATTTTGCGCGGCGCGGGGGTGGCTGTGCCGCGTACGCAAACTGCGGATACTTTGCAGGAATTGGCGGAAAAGGCGCGCGGTTTGACCCCGCCTTTGGCCCTGAAAGGGCTGGGATTTGCCCATAAAACCGAAAGTGGCGCGGTAAAGCTGAACTTGACCAGCCTAGACGGGCAGGCCGAAATGGCAGGCGCGCAGGGCTATTTGGCCGAAGAGATGGTCACAGGGGCTGTGGCCGAAGTGCTGCTTGGCCTTGCGCGCGACCCTATTTATGGCGTGACGATGACGCTGGGCATGGGCGGCGTGACCGCCGAAGTTTTGGCCGATACGGTGACGTTGGTGTGGCCCGCATCCGCGAATGACATTGACGCGGCCCTGCGCAAATTGCGCCTATGGCCGCTGCTGGATGGCTATCGCGGGCGGCCAAAGGCCGATACGGCGGCGCTGGTGCAGGTGGCACTTGCACTGGGGGCGCTGATGGAAGGCGACCAAAGCCTTGAGGAAATTGAAATAAACCCCATCCTGCTGCGCGCGGCGGGCGCGGTTGCGGTGGATGCGCTGATCAGAAAGGTGTGAGGATGCAGATGGACATGACACAGGACGGCCCGATCAAGACCCGCCGCAATGGCGCGATCCTTGAGGTGACGTTGGATCGACCCAAGGCCAACGCCATTGATCTGGCAACCAGCCGCATCATGGGGCTGACCTTTCGCGCCTTTCGCGATGATGACAGCCTGCGGGTTTGTATTTTGCGCGCGGCGGGGGAAAAGTTTTTCTGCCCTGGCTGGGATTTGAAAGCCGCCGCAGGCGGGGACGCGGTTGATGGCGATTATGGGGTGGGCGGCTTTGGCGGGTTGCAAGAACTGCCAAACCTGAACAAACCTGTGATCGCTGCCGTGAACGGTATTTGCTGTGGAGGTGGCTTGGAACTGGCGCTGTCGGCGGATTTGATCTTGTGTTCCGATAACGCCACTTTCGCGCTGCCTGAAATCCGTTCAGGCACCGTTGCCGATGCTGCCAGTGTTAAACTGCCAAAGCGAATTCCCTATCACGTTGCCATGGATCTGCTCCTGACCGGGCGCTGGTTTGACGCCGAGGAAGCGCATCGTTGGGGCATTGTGAAAGAGATTTGCACCCCTGAAACCCTGCTCGACAAAGCATGGGATCTGGCGCGGCTGCTGGAATCTGGCCCGCCGCTGGTCTATGCCGCCATCAAGGAAGTGGTCCGCGAGGCGGAAAATATGCGGTTCCAAGATGCCCTTAGCCGTATCACAAAACGCCAGTTGCCCAGTGTGGATAAGTTATACTCTAGCGAAGATCAGTTGGAAGGCGCACGCGCCTTTGCCGAAAAACGCGAACCTGTTTGGAAAGGGCGCTAACCCTAGCCCGCAGCCAAAGAGCCGCGCTTTTGGAAATGCAACCCCAACCCCGCCACGCCTGCATTTACAATCGCAGAATTATCTTTGATGCTTTGCAAAAGTGCGATGATGGCGCTGTGGCAGCCGCCAATCTGCTCCATCGTCGCGCCAATACGGCTGCCTTCGCTGCCCAAACGCCCGCTTTCGACAAGGCCCATAACGCGAATGGTATCAAGACCCAGCATCGAGCGGCGCAAATCATAGGCGGCGCGGTTTAAATCCAGCGCCAGCCGTTCGGCAATTTGCAAGGTTTCGCGTTCGATTGCCCCATATTGCGCCAGCACACCCCCCAAAAAGGACATTTCAACGCTTTGGTCAACGCCATGTGCCTGCAGGTCATCCTGCACAGTTTTGGCCATGACTTCTTCCACCAACAACGTCACAGCCTTGAAAAAACACGCTTTTTCAAAGGCTTCATCCATGCGTTTGCTGATGCTTGTTTGGCCCAAGGCGAAATCGGTTATTTCTTGGAACAAGACGGATGAGGTAGAGTTATAGATATCCGACATTGCCGACAAAGGGCCGCCCGAGGGTTCCAGCCGCGATGCGACAATGCGCATATTGGTGGGCAGATCGCGTAAGGATTCAACGGCCGCCAGCAGATCAACCTGTGCGGACTGGATCGCCTGCAATCCCTTTTTGATGCGGTCGATATCCGTAAAATAGCCTTTTAGTTTTGGCGACATCGCAGACGAGCGCGCCCGAAATTCAACCAAAAGCGCCGTTTTATGGAAGGCCTCATAACTGGGATACCCAAGCGCGCCAAGGTCGCCAAGCAGGCGTATTTCGCTGTCTTCGACGTTCAGCGAATCGCCCTGTTCGGCGGCAGATAGACCCCGATAGATGTCCTTAATCTGCGCAAAAAGCGGCGAGGTTGGCTTGATCCGAATGGATAAATAGCCATCCGCTGTTGGCAATACCATTGCCAAAACCCAATAGCCGCGCCCATCAGCCGTTTTGTTGCGCACGTAAGCCACGGCAACTGAATTTCCCTCAATCAGCCCCCACATCACCCGAAAAATGGCGCGCGGCGTATCATAATTGCGCACAATGCGATGCGGCGCGCCCAAAAGCTGGGCCCATTCAAAGCCTGAAATCGTCTGAAAAACCGAATTGCCGGCTTTTATGATGCCCCGCTTATCGGTGCGCGAAAAAAACATCTGCGATGTTTCAAATGGCACATCCGCAAGGGTCGATTTCGTTTGGTCAAGAAGTTCCGCCATGGCTGCCCTGCAAATTGATCCTGACCCCTACAATAGGGCGCTTGCATTACCATAAGGTAAACCTGATCTGCCGCAGTTTCGTTGCCATCTCTGCCAATATGCGACATTTTATGTCGGGCAAAATCGGGCAGTCCAGCGATCCAGCGCTAGGGTTGCGCCAGGAGAATGGCATGAAATTTGAACCAGATTACATCATCGTCGGCGCGGGCAGTGCGGGCAGCGTTTTGGCAAACCGCCTGACCGAAAGCGGCGCGCATAAGGTCGTGCTGATCGAGGCGGGCGGCAGCGATGCGCGGTTCTTTATTCATATGCCACTGGGCTATGGCAAGCTATTCTATAACCCTGCCGTCAATTGGATGTATCAAACCGAACCCGACCCGGGCCTTGCAGGCCAACGCGATTTTTGGCCACGCGGCAAGGTGCTGGGCGGGTCGTCATCGATCAACGCTATGGTCTATATTCGCGGCCACAGCGCAGATTATGACGAATGGGGCAAGACGGCGCAGGGCTGGGGTTGGGACACCTGCCTGAATGCCTACAAAGCGATGGAAGACACCGAAGCGGGCGCAGATGACTGGCGCGGCGCAGGCGGGCCTTTGTTTATCAGCGCCAACAAAAAAGGGCTGCATCCGCTTGTCAGCAGCTATATTGCGTCGTGTCAGGCCGCTGGCCTGCACCTTAACCCCGATTTCAACGGCGAAAGCCAAGAGGGTGCGGGCATTTATCAAATGACCATCAAATCCGCGCG
>CAMAWZ010000217.1 GCA_945861995.1 Pseudorhodobacter antarcticus | reverse complement strand
GAGCGCCCTTGGATTATGGGTCTTAATTATAAGATGGGCATTGATGGCATATCGCTGCCCTTCGTGCTGCTGACCACCTTCCTGATGCCGATCACCATATTGTCCACTTGGGCCGTGACCGACCGCGCCAAGGATTATATGATCGCCTTCCTTCTGCTGGAAACAATGATCCTCGGCGTGTTCTGCGCGCTGGATTTGGTTCTGTTTTACCTGTTCTTTGAGGCTGGGCTGATCCCGATGTTCTTGATTATCGGCATTTGGGGCGGGCTTAATCGCATCTATGCCGCGTTTAAGTTTTTCCTGTATACCTTCCTTGGGTCGGTTCTGATGCTGGTTGCTATGATCGGCATGTTCGTGATGGCGGGCACCACCGATATTCAGGCACTGATGGTGTTTGATTTCCCTGCAACGCCAGTAACAGTGCTGGGCATCACCCTTGCGGGCGGGGTGCAAACCCTTCTGTTCCTTGCATTCTTCGCCAGCTTTGCGGTAAAAATGCCAATGTGGCCTGTGCATACATGGCTGCCCGATGCCCACGTTCAGGCGCCAACCGCTGGTTCGGTTTTGCTGGCGGCCGTGCTGCTCAAAATGGGCGGCTATGGGTTTTTGCGCTTTAGCCTGCCGATGTTCCCCGCAGGCGCTGCCGAAATGACCACGATTATTTTGTGGATGTCGGCGATTGCGATTGTCTACACCTCGCTGGTGGCCCTTGTTCAGACCGATATGAAAAAGCTGATCGCCTATTCATCTGTCGCCCACATGGGCTATGTCACGATGGGGATTTTTGCCGCCAATCAGCAGGGCGTTGACGGTGCGATTTTCCAGATGATTTCGCACGGCTTTATATCTGGTGCGCTGTTTTTGTGCGTGGGGGTCATTTATGACCGTATGCACACGCGCGAAATCGGCGCTTATGGTGGCCTTGTCACCCGTATGCCCGCCTATGCGCTGGTGTTCATGTTCTTTACCATGGCCAATGTCGGCCTGCCGGGCACATCGGGCTTTGTGGGCGAGTTTCTAACCCTGATGGGCATTTTCCAAGTAAACACTTGGGTCGCTGTCGTGGCCACATCGGGCGTGATCCTGTCGGCGGCCTATGCGCTGTGGCTGTATCGCCGCGTCACCTTTGGCGCGCTTACCAAAGAGGCGTTGAAATCCATTACCGATATGTCGCAGCGCGAGCGGGCCATTTTCGCGCCCTTGATCATTATGACCCTGCTTTTGGGCGTCTACCCCGCCGCTGTGACCGATTTGATTGGCCCTTCAGTTGCCGCCTTGGTGACCGATTACGCAGCCTCTGTGCCGCAACTGGCCGAAGCCGCCACGCATTAAAGGACGATTGATATGACTTCTTCTGATCTAGCCACCGTCCTGCCCGAGGTGATCCTGGCCGCCTATGCCATGCTGGCGCTGCTGGTTGGGGTGTACACGGGCAAGGATAAGCTGACAGGCGCGATCACTTGGGCCACTGCGGCGGTGTTCGTGGCGCTGGCGGCCTATATCGCGTTCGGCATGGGCAGCGGGGCCAGCACGGGCTTTGGCGGGCTGATTGTGGATGATGCCTTTGCCCGCTTTGCCAAAGTGGCGATTTTGCTGTCCTCGGCCGTGGTGCTGGTTATGGCGCAAGATTACATGGCCCGCGCCGATTTGGATCGGTTTGAATATCCTATCCTGATTGCGCTGGCCGTTGTGGGCATGATGGTCATGGTATCCGCCGCCGATTTGATGACCCTGTATATGGGGCTGGAACTGCAATCGCTGGCGCTGTATGTGATCACCGCCCTGCGCCGCGATAGCGTGAAATCCACCGAAGCGGGGCTGAAGTATTTCGTTCTGGGCGCGCTGTCGTCGGGCCTGCTGCTGTATGGTGCGTCCTTGGTTTATGGCTATGCAGGCAGCACCAATTTTGCCGCCATTATGGCCGCCGCTGGCACAGGGGCCGCCCCGATTGGCCTGCTGATCGGTATGGTTTTTGTGCTGGCGGGCATGGCGTTTAAGGTTTCTGCCGCGCCGTTCCATATGTGGACACCCGATGTGTACGAAGGCGCGCCCACCCCAATCACGGCATTTCTGGCCACCGCGCCAAAGGTTGCCGCGATGGCCCTGATCGCCCGCGTGGTGCAAGATGCCTTTGGCGGCGTGATCAATGATTGGTCACAAGTTCTGGCGGCCCTATCGGTGGCCTCGATGTTCCTTGGCGCGATTGCGGCCATTGGCCAGCGCGACATCAAACGCCTGATGGCCTATTCTTCCATCGCGCATATGGGCTTTGCCTTGATGGGGCTTGCCGCTGGCACTGCGATGGGTGTGCAGGTGATGCTGGTTTACATGGCGATCTATGTCACCATGAACATCGGCACCTTTGCCTTTATCCTGTCGCTGGAACGGGATGGCCAATCGGTGACTGATATTGCCAGCCTAAACCAATTTGCTAAATCCGAACCGCTGAAGGCGCTGGCCGTTTTGGTGCTGATGTTTTCGCTTGCAGGGGTTCCGCCCCTGCTGGGGTTCTGGGGTAAATTTGGCGTGCTGCTGGCGGCCTATGACGCGGGCATGGCGTGGCTGGCGCTGGCGGGGGCCATCGCATCCGTCATCGGGGCGTTCTACTATCTGCGCATCATCTATTTCATGTATTTCGGCGCTGATGTGGCCCCTGCCACCAGCCGCATGTCATCCGTGCAATGGGCGGTGTTCATCGCGGCCTCGATTGCGGTGGTCGCGGGCACGATCAACCTGTTCGGGCTAGAGGGCCCCGCCACCGCCGCCGCCGAGGCACTGCTTGGCTAACACGTCCCCCGATGCGGGCGCGGGCTGGCCGCAGGGTTATGGCGGCGCTGTATTTGACAGCCTGCCGTCAACCAACGCGGCCGCTTTGGCCGCTGATGGGCCGATCTGGATCATGGCCCATCAGCAGACCGCAGGGCGCGGCAGGCGCGCGCGAAGCTGGGACAGCCCGCGCGGCAACCTTTACGCCAGCCTGTGTTTGCACCCCCATGATCCGCCTGCCCAAATGGCCTTGCGCAGCTTTGCCGCCGCCCTTGCCTTGCGCGGCGCGCTGATCGCCGCTGGCGTGGCGGGCGATGTAATCACCCTGAAATGGCCAAATGATGTGCTGTTGTCGGGGCGCAAAGTGGCAGGCATTCTTTTGGAAAGCAGCCCGCGCGGTGCGCTGGCCTGCCTTGCCATTGGCTTTGGCGTAAACCTTGCCACGCATCCCGATCTGGGCGCGGTCGATGTGGGGGCCACCCCCCCCACATCCGTGCTGCGCGAGACTGGCCTTACCATCGCGCCCGAGGTATTTCTGACCCATCTTGCCGCCAGCTATGCCCTGCGCGAGGCGCAGTTTGCGCAAAGCGGCTTTGCCCCCCTTCGCGCTGATTTTCTTGCCCATGCCGCACGTATAGGTGAGGTGATCACCGCACGTTTAGGGGCTGGCGCAGCCCATACAGGGCGCTATGAGACAATTGATGAAACGGGAAACCTGATACTGACCACCGCCGCAGGCCGCATGGCTATTGCTGCGGCAGATGTGTTTTTTGGATAGGGGGCGCAACCATGCTGCTGGCCATTGATTGCGGCAATACCAACACGGTGTTTTCCATTTGGAACGGCGCGCAGTTTATCGCAACATGGCGCATTGCGACTGACCATAAACGCACGGCGGATGAATATTTCGTTTGGCTGTCCTCCCTTATGATGTTGACCAAAACCGAAGCCGCCATAACGGGGGCGATCATCTCATCAACGGTGCCGCGCGTGGTGTTTAACCTGCGCGTGCTATGCGATCGGTATTTCAATTGCCGCCCGCTGGTCGTGGGCCGCGCCGATTGCGCCTTGCCTGTGTCGCCGCGCGTGGACGCGGGCACAATTGTGGGGCCGGACCGATTGGTCAACACAGTGGGCGGGTTTGATCGCCATGGCGGCAATCTGATTGTGGTGGATTTTGGCACTGCCACCACGTTTGACGTGGTCGACACCGACGGCGCCTATGTGGGCGGCGTAATTGCGCCCGGCGTGAATCTATCGCTTGAGGCGCTGCATATGGCGGCCGCTGCCCTGCCGCATATCGATGTGGCCAAACCTTTGCGGGCCATCGGCACGAATACCGTTGCCTGTATGCAGTCAGGGGTTTATTGGGGCTATATCGGTTTGATCGAAGGCATTGTGCGCGCCGTGCGCATTGAGCGTGCGGCCCCGATGAAAGTGATCGCAACGGGGGGGCTGGCCTCCTTGTTTGCGCAAGGAACCGATCTATTTGACGCTATTGAAGATGATTTAACGATGCACGGACTTGTGCTGATCAACACCTATAACAAGGACACAGCATGAGCGGTGAACGGCTGATATACCTCCCCCTAGGCGGCGCTGGCGAAATTGGCATGAACGCCTATGTCTACGGCTATGGCCCAAAGGGGCGCGAGCGGCTG